>NZ_LWMU01000136.1 GCF_001639275.1 Methanobrevibacter oralis | reverse complement strand
AGATAGACTGTACGCTGTATCATAAACGACCATTTTTGAATGAAACATAGAAATCCAAAGAATGGAAGTTCAATTTAATTTTTGAAATTCAAATTTAATAAAAATTACGATTGAAAACAATCAAAAACATGTAAAAAAAATAAAAGAACCAAAGAACTCTAAAATAAAAACCAAAACCAAATTAACTTAAAAATAGAAGAAACAAGAAAAATTACGAAAAAATGGATTTATTGACAAACCCCTTAAAAAATAAAAGAAAAATAAATTATTTTTTAAATATGTTTATACTCATAGGCCCTGAAGCTAAAACTTTTTTTTCAACTTTAATATCTTTAAATCCCACATCTAATGCTATATCTTTAACATAATCCTCTACTAAATACATATCGACTCCATTAAATGCATATGGAAGCCAAGATACAACAATTTCTTTAGGATTTGAAAAATCACTTTTAACTTCATCAATAATCGCAACAAAAACACCATTATCATTTAAACTATTGTAAATCTTTTCAATGATTAATTTCATGTTATTTTTAGCAAAATTTAAAGTATTAATCGCAATTACTAAATCATAGTCAGATCCTATATCATCATTCATATAGTCACCTAATTTTATTTTAGCTCTTTGTGTTAGTTCATTTTCAGATATACATTCTTTAATTAGGTTTTCCATTGGAGGCATGTCAAATAATGTAGCATTTATATCTTCACGAGATTTAACAATTGATAAACCTAAAAGTCCAGCTCCACAACCTAAATCAAGTATATTTTTAATATTAGGATACTCTTCAAGATCCTTTACAATATCTAATATCTCAACTTGACGAATTCCAGTTTGTGAATCTTTTAATTCCTTATAAAATTCATCAAAATACATTGCATTTTCATTTTGAAAATTTTTATTAGGTCCATTTTTAATTAAATCTACAATATCCCAATTAGAAAAGTCATTAATTCCTGAAAAAATTTTTAAAATATTCCCTGTATAATAAGGACTATCTTTAATAAGATATTTTGCCGTATCTTCAGTATTTTTATATTTATTATCCTGTTTAGTAATAAAATTCAGACTATATAATGCATTTAAGAAATATTCTGTATTATCCTTATGTAAATCCATTATTTCTGCAATTTGACTACTAGTTCTAAATTCTTTTAAATTTGAGAAAAAATCTAAATTTAATGCTGCTATTAAGGTTTGTGAATACATTTTTAGATATGAATATTCAGCTAGTTTTTCTATATATTCTCCCATGATAATCACCTTATATTAGGTATAACTAAATTTATATTCGTAGTATAAAAATATAATCATTAAAGAAAAAAAATTAAAGAGTGTCTATCAAAAATCAATGATAAGCTGACAAAATATATTATAATCTTCTTTTTAATAAAAAAAGAACAATTCTGATAAAAAAAATTAATTTTAGCGAATACACTGAAAAAAGATTTTATAACCATTTAAAACACAAATTATCCTAAAAAAAATAGACCAATGGAAAAAAATTCAAACCAATCAGTTGAAAAAACAGTATATTTAAATGTATTTTTAGGAAACCTAATCACATCACAAAGATTCCACTCAAAAACAGCCATACAACCATTATTCAAGAACTAAAAAATTCAGCCCCCTAAATAAATTTATTTCCTTGTTTAGAGTTTTAAAATAAATTTAATAACAATATAAGTTTTTGTAATTTTAGTTTCTAAGCTTTCAAAAACTTTTATTTATGCTAAAGTATCCTTCAGAATATAACATACCATACAATTGAAGTTCCATTAAATAATGCTGCTAAAATAACTGCACAGTAAGAATAGCTTTAGATGGTGGTGCTTTTACTGTCCTACCCATATTTAAAATGTTTTTTACTCTAAGAATCGTTGTAATCCATTAAATATTTTAAATATAATTAATAATATAATTAACTATGAAAGAAATTGAGAAAATGAAAGCCGGTCTTGAATATTGTTACGATGATGAAGAAGTCACTGCATTAAAATTAAAGGCAGTTCAAAACTGTAAAATTTACAATAGCATTGATGATGAAGATTTAGATGCCCAATATGCTTTCTTAAAAGAAATGTTAGGCTCTGTTGGTGAAAAAGTCTGGATTGGAAAGACATTTAGCTGTGATAATGGTAAAAACATTCATATAGGTAATAATTTCACAGGAAATTTTAATTTGACAATTTTAGATATTAAAGAAGTGTATATTGGAGATAATGTAATGATTGGCCCAAATACATTAATTACTACTGTTGGTCATCCATTAACACCAAAAAAACGTCGTCAGCACTTAGGACAAGCATCAGAAATTAAAATTGGTGATGATGTTTGGTTAGGTGGTAATGTAACAATACTCCCTGGAGTAAACATTGGAAATAATGTTGTTGTTGGAGCAGGAGCTGTTGTAACTAAAGATATTCCAGACAACTCTCTAGTTTTAGGTGTTCCTGCAAAGGTCGTTAGAAAACTTGAAAATGATCTTTAAATTTTTTTGAATATTCAATAATAGCTTTTTTAATAACTATTCAAGACAAAGCGAACTAATTAAAATAAGAAACATTAAAGAAAATTATAAAGAATATAACAATGTGAAATAAACAAAAAACATTAAATAATATTAATTAATGAATACTATTTAAAATAAATAAATAATAATAGTATTTAAATAATAATAAAAATATACATAATGTTTATATGACAAATATTATAAGATACAGATTTGCTAAATTAATGGGAAAATTAGGAATAAAACTTGTAGGTCTAAAAGGAGGTATGGGAAAAAGTTTTCCAGGTTGGTTATTTTTAAAATTTGGATCATATGACGCTTTAAATAATCTAGCTCAAGAACCAGAAATAGGTTCTATAATATTGACTGGCACTAACGGTAAAACTACAACAACCATGATGTTAATAAAATTACTCGCAAATGATACAGATATTTGTTATAATTTTGAAAGTAATACTATAAATGCAATTGCAACTGGATTACTTAAAAACAATGCAAAAATTGGAGTATTTGAATATGGTATACGTAATTTTGAACATGGAATACCTGAAAAAATTCAAAAACTTTTAGATCCTATTGGAGTAGTATACACCACAATATCTAGAGAGCACACACAAGTTCTTGGTGTAAAAAACCCATTTAAAAGATATTTTGATGCAAAAAGCGCTCTTTGTAAAAATATGAAAAAAGGAATAGTGATTGTTAATAGTGATGATCCAAGAACCGCATTTATTGGAAAAAACAAAGAAAAAGATATTAAAGTCAATTATTATGGCTTTGATTGTGATTTAGATATTGAAGATTTCTTTAATGAATCCCCAATTCAATGCCCTGTATGTAAAAAAGAAATTAAATATCATAAAAATTTTATGAATCATCGCGGAATATATGAATGTGAATGTGGGTTTAAAAGACCAGAACCAGATGTAAAAATTACTGATTTAAAAATAGAACCTACACAATGGAATATCACAATTGAAGGCAATGTTTATAATTACTGCGAAAAAGAGAATGTTTTTTTTAAGTTTAATACTAACCTTCCTCCATTTGGAATTCATAATTTATACAATACATTATGTTCACTAACCACATATGCTAGCTTTACACCAAGCCCTGAAAAAATTGAAACAACAGCAAAGAAAATCTTTTCATCACTTACAATGAATATTGTACCTCCAGGAAGATTTGAAGTTATTATCACCCCAAGTGGAAAAAATATTGGACTTGGACAAGGAGACAATGGAGATGCTTTAAAAGCTAATATCTTACTTATGAAACAATATCTTAACGATGAAGTAGAATTTATATATACAACACCAGATATAGGTGAAGAAGAAATCTTTGAAGACCACATTGAATCAATTAAATTAATCCAACCAAATCATTTAGTTATTGTTCCAGGAAGAACCTCCATAGATGCTGCAGAAACGTATTATAATCAAATCAAAAATGAATTTAACGCAAATTTTAGTCCATGTGAAAACAAAGAAATCGAAAAAAGAGTAATAAGCATTGAAAAACTAATAAAAGAATCAAAATATAAAAATATAATAATTACTGGTTGTGGTGATGAACAACTAATTTGGGAGCAACTTAAAAGTAAAATTAAAAATGATTTTATTTGATGATTAAAAGTAATAGGTACTAAAAGTACCTTTAATCACTACTAACTATTCATAAAGAATTTATAGCCGCTGTAATTAATTGAATAGTAGATTCAATATCTTCCATACTACAAACACTTACAGGAGTATGAATGTATCTAGTAGGAACAGATAAAACACCAGTTGGAATTCCTTCACGAGTTAAATGAATTGCAGTTCCATCAGTAGTTCCTCCATCACTTACCTCAAGTTGGTATGGAATTTCATTTTCATCACCAGATTTAACAAGTAAATCTTTTATAGATTGTTGAGTTAATATTCCACGTCCACTTGCATCTGCTAGAATAATAGCTGGACCTTTACCTATAACAACCGGAGCTTCTTCTGATTTAATTCCCGGATGATCACCAGATAAAGTTACATCAAGAGCAATAGCTAAATCTGGATTTAATTTAAATGCTGAAGTTTTAGCACCTTTAAGACCTACTTCTTCTTGAACAGTACCTACACCATAAACAGTAGCTCTTGTATTAACTCTTTTTAAAACTTCCATCATCACATAACAACCAACACGATTATCTAATGCTTTACCCATGATTAAATTGTTAGGATAAAACTCAAATAATGAATTGAAAGTCATTTTATCTCCAATACGGATCATTTTTTCTGCATCTTCTTTATCTTTTGCACCAATATCAATGAACATATCATCAGCTTTAACCACCTTATTTCTTTCCTCAGCTTTAGTAACATGAGGTGGTTTTGAACCGATTACACCAACAATATCTTCTCCAATACTACTGTGGATAGTTACTGTCTGATTCATTAACATTTGATCATTAATTCCACCAATATTTGAGAATTTGACAAAACCATTATCATCGATATATCTCACCATTAATCCAATTTCATCCATGTGAGATGCTAACATTACAGATGGAGCCTTCTTTTCACCTTTTTTAGTGGCTATAATGTTTCCCATACTGTCTCTTTCGATTTTATCAGCAACATCTTTTAATTCTCTTTCAATAATTTTAGCAATTTCATCTTCAGATCCAGATACACCGGGTGCTAAAGAAAGTTCTTTCATTAATTCCATTGTATCACCAAAAAATTCTTACAACATTAACTTATTTAATATATACATAAATAAGTTTTTAGGTAAGTATAATTTTTATTTTCTATAATCTATTTTTAGCAACATTTCTTACATATTCACTTTCATCAGAAATAGAAACTTCTTTTAAAACTTTTTTATTAGAAATGTTTTTAACAGCTGCTTCACGAATTCTCCAAGATTCTTCATCTTTAATTAAATTAATTAATACTTTTTGAGATTTTATTTTAGAAACTGCTGAAACTGAAATGTTTTCAGATACATTTTTTTCATATATCTTAAATAAAATTTCTTGATCAGTAATTTTATCTAAAGTTTTTAAACTGAATTCTTCATCAGAATTATTTAAAACTATTAGAACCAACTCTTTTAAATCATCGATATGTTTTAATGTAGCCCTTTTAACTGATTCTATTTTAGCATCATGTAATATTTCAATAAAATATTTTTCACTATTAATATGCTTCATAGCTTCTAAAGCACTTTCTTCATGATGATTGTTTATTGTTATATAAGTAAAATCTTTTTCATCACATAAGTTTGGATTTGAAATAGCATGATTTCTTACAAATTGATCTTCATCATTAAGTGCAATATCTATAAGAATAGCTACATCAGAAATGTGGCTAACAGCAGTTTGGCGAACAAAACTATCTTCATCATTTAAAGCTATTTTAATTAATATTTCTTGATTTTCTATCCTTTTACAGGCTTCTGTTCTAATTACTTTATCAACATCATTTAAAGCTATTTCTTCTATTAATTCAAAATTATCTATTTTATTTACTAAATCTAATCTTACATCAGATTTTTCTGAATTTATTGCAATGTCTCTTAAAAGATTAAGATTTTTGATTTTACCAAAAATAATATTTCTTATTTTAGCATTTTCTTCATTTTTAACAATATTAGCTAATCTCTCTTCACTTCTTAACTTATTTACAGCTGCAATTTTAACTTCTTCATCATTATCTTCAATAGCTACTCTTTCTAAAACATCTTCTTTTATAAATTGATCTTTATTTACAGCAGATTTCCTAATAAATTTATCATTAGCGTTTAATGCTAAATCTATTAATAAACGTTCATTTTCGATTTTTTCCAAAGCTTCACGCCTATATTTTTTATCAATAGCGTCACTAGCTATCCATTTAAGAGTTTCTTCATCCTCAATTTTGTTAAACATTTCAGTAACATTTGTTTGTCTTTTTTTGTTGATTACAATTTCTGCTATTGATTTGTTGTTTTCACCTAATCTTTCATAGGCAAAACTTCTAACATCATAAAATTTTGAATTTAAAGCTGCATCCCATAATAAATCTTTATCTTTAACATTATTAATTGCAATTAATCTAATGGCCCTATCAGTTACATTTTTAGCTAAATCTAGTGAAACATATTGGTTAGTGATATTATCAGCAGCAAAAGCTCTTTCATTTCTATCTTTACTAGTCATAGCTATTTTTTTAAGATCAATTTGGTCTTGAGGTATTTCATCAATACTTTTAATATTTTTTGGCTTTTTTTCTTCCTTTTTATCTTTTTTAAATCTGTTTAAAAATCCCATATTAATTTACATCCCCATACATTTTCATTAAAAAACTAGCTAGTGAAACAATATCTTGACGATTATGTTCTATTATTGGAATCATCGACCCAATATTGTTTTTTGATAAATAAGTTTTATAATAATCAGGAATATACTGACCTGGAACATCATCAACTCTTTCTATTCCAAATAGTTCTTTTTCTATTGTTTGGAGTTTGAAATTTGGAATCTGATCTTTCCATAAATTTCTTGCGAATAACATTAAATCAACATGTGGTAATCTCATTTTTAGATCAATTCTATTGTACAAGCATCTATTTCTAATAAATGGCACATCAAATCTTTTACCGTTAAAGGTTAAATGAACTGAATCTTCATCTAAATGAGATAAATATGCATCAATAATAGCCGATTCTTCTGAATAATCCCTTAAAAAATATTGTGAGGAGATTATTTTATCATTTTTAATCTCAGCAACACCAATTAATATAATTGGAACATTTGAAAGTCCTAATGTTTCAATATCCATAAATTTAAGGTTTTCATAATCTGTAAGACTTATGCATTTAATTAAATTGTTCCTACATTTTTTAGTATATTTATTTTCACTTAACAAATCAACAACTTGTGAAAAAGACATTTCATCAATATTGGACATTAATTTAGATGCACTATTTGAATACTTATCATGGTTTTTAAGAGAGCTTATTGTTTTAAATCCCTCATTTTTTAGTTTTTCTTCAGTTTTAATTCCAATACCTGGAAGTAATTTAAGATTATGATTCATTTGATTTTTGAAATCATTATCTTTTAAATTGAAATCAATTTTTTGTTTGTCAATGATTTTTAATGTTTCACCATAATCAGTGCCAATTACTTTGCTTCCTTTAATATCTGTTAATTTCATACCATTATAAGATATTAAGAGGTTATTTTTTAAATCTTCAAAATAAGAATAAGAATTTTTTCTTGCCAGTTCTTTAGCTTCATTTGAAGGATTTTTTGAAGATATTGAATTTGCCAAAATATTATTTAACAAATAATTTTCATGTTCATTATTGTGTGTCATTCATTAATTAGTATATTTTTAAATTAATATAAAGTTTATAATAAAGTTAAGTTGAGTTTTTATAAATTTTGAATAACTTTATATATGTTAAAAGCATAATTAATATTATGGTTACATTATGTAACCAGAGATAGATTAAACAGCCAAATTTAGAATTCGTTTCTCAAAAGCTTGTAATAACAAGCTGTTAGGTGATTAATAGTATTATTAATTCACCTAACTACCCTAATTTTTAATTAAGATAAAATAAATCTTTTTTTACTTTTTTAATAAAATGTAACTTATTTAATAATGGATTAAATACTCCACATAAAACAAGTACTAAATAACAAAGATTATCATTGTAGCTCTATTAAGAATAGCTAACTGACCAAAATCAATATATCCATTAAATAATTGAACAACATCACAATTTTAAACAAAACAAATGAAATGCAATAATTTGGTAAATTCTTTTGACCATGTGCTAAAATACTCCTAAACTTATCAGTTTATTACAATGACCTTAATTCATAAATTAAATGATATTTATAAATTGGAACAACTCTTCTTTTTTAAAAATGAAAAAAGATCACTTATAAAAATAAACATGTAAATTTCTGAATACTTCAGAAATAAAAACTGTCACAATGACCACATACAACAAGAATAATCATTATTGCTCTTGAAATATCTAACCATATTTTTCTATCTATATTTTTCCATAAAAATTCAATCCTACACTCTCCAGCACTATTTAATTAAATTAATATAAAATAAAAATATCTAAAAAATATAAATATTTCAAAACAATAAATAATTATTAATTGTTTTTTTAAGGTTGTATTATGAAATTAAAATTAGCTATTATATATGGAATATTAATATGGTTCTTAACTTATGTTATTTCAACTATGTTAAATCCTATTTTTATAGATAATATTCCTTATATTACAATTATAGTGCCAGTAGTTATTGTTATTGTTACTAGTTTTTTTGGAATATTATATATTAGAAATATAGAAGAAAATGAGACTTACGAAGGAATATTAGTTGGAATAATATTTATAATTGTAGATACCATTTGTGATTTATTATTTTTCATACTACCTAAAAATACAACTTTAATCGTTGAAGATTATCCATTGCATATTATTTCAATGGTTATACTTACCTTATTAATTACATCATTTTTAGGTTATTTAGCAGAAATGGAAATTGAATTAAAATAGAGATGTTGACATGATACCAAAATCACACCCACGATATGAATCATTACTTTTAAGAGACAAAATTGTAAAAGCTTCTAAAGATGGTTACTTAGCAGACTCCGCAATGATTGCACATGGACGAGGAGAAGCTTTCGATTATTTAATTGGTGAAAGAACCACCTATCCTGCTAAAAGAGCAATGTATGCTGGAGTAGCTACTATGTTATTATCAAAAAATCCAGTTATTTCAGTAAATGGAAACACAACTGCTTTAGCTATTGATGAAATAATTAAATTTGCAAAGACAGTTAATGCAAAAATTGAAATTAATTTATTTTATAGAACTGATAAACGAGTTAAACTTATTAGCGAATTATATAAAAATCATGGATATTTAAATATTTTAGGAAGTCTAGATGATGAAATTAAATATTTAAATGAAATTAAAAATCTTAGAGCTACGGCTAGTAAAAATGGAATATATTCAGCAGATACAATTCTTATCCCTCTTGAAGATGGAGATAGAGCAGAAATACTTAAAAAAAGTGGTAAAAATATAATAACTATTGATTTAAACCCATTATCTAGAACATCAAAAATGTCAAATATATCAATTATGGACAATATTGTTAGAGCTATCCCATTTATGACTAAAATAGCTAAAGACTTAAAAACACAAGACAAAAAAGTCTTAATTGAGATGATTAATGATTTTGATAATAAAGATAATCTTAAAGAATCATTAGAACAAATTAAATTAAATAATTGAGGAAAAATAATGCAAATAATTGGAATATCTGGATTACCTGGATCTGGGAAGAGCTTGGTTTCAAAAATGGCTAGTGAAAAAGGTGCAATAATCGTTAGTATGGGAGATATTATTCGTGAAAAAGCTAAAAAAAGAGGTGAAAGCTCAAAAGAAACTGCTCAAAATCTTAGAGCTGAACACGGAGATTATATTGTTTCTGAATTAACAATTAAAAAAATTAAAAAACTCAGAGAAGAAGGTATTGAAACCCCTATCATCGTTGAAGGTATTAGAAGCCCATTTGAAGTAGATATGTTTAAAGAGAACTTTAAAAAGTTTATTGTTCTTTCAATTTTTGCAAATCCTGATTTACGTTTCAAAAGATTACAAAAAAGAAATCGGGAAGATGACTCTAAAAGTTATGATGATTTCAAAAAAAGAGATCAAATGGAATTAGATTTTGGTATTGGAAATGTAATATCATTATCTAACAAGATCATTATAAATGAAAGCGATTTAGAAAGCTATACTAATAAAATAAGTAAATTTTTAGAAGAAATTGATTTATAAATCATTTATCTTCTAAGATAGCATCTTCAATAATATACACACCACTATCCCTGTGCCATTCTTTTCTATCTTTTAAAATTTTAATTCTTTTTTTAAATATAGGTCCATCAATAGCTAAACTTTCTGCTTCTCCACCTTCAAAAGCTATATTAATCTTATATTTTTCATTAAGTTTAACTAACTCATCAATAGCTTCATCATCTATTAATCTACCTAACCATGATTCATCAAGACCATAAGCAGCTACACTACTTATTATAATTTTAAAACCTACTGATACAATTTTTCGTATGTATTCTAACTCATCAACATGCCAATATGGAGAGATTATTTTTAAATCTAACTCTTTACCTAATTTTTCAATTCTTGATTTTTGATAAATTGAATAAAGTGCACCTGTGTATATAGTTTCGATGCCTAAATTTTTAAGTTTTTGAAAAGCTAGTTTTAAATCTTCAAGTTCTTTTTCCTTAACACCATTAGTTGGAACTAGCATTAACTTTATATCAAGTGCTTCTGCAAGTAAAGTAGTTAAGTGAATATTAGGAACATGGAACATGTATGATTCATCATTTGTAGATTTCATAGAAAGAAGATATTGAACATCTTCATTCCTATTTAAAGCTTCATACAAAGCCATTATACTATCTTTTCCCCCTGAAAATAAGATTGCAGATTTCATGAATTTACCGTTTACGTTTTTCTCTTAGAAATTTTTTGAATTTTCTCCAACCAATAACAAATGATTCAAAGAAAATCCCAATAACAGAAACTACTACTCCTACACCACCACAAATTAATATAAATTCATAATTTGTAAACATTGAAGAATTTGTAGCATTAATACTATCTTGAATTGGTCCATCAATTCGTGAAGCAACAATTCCTCTTTCAAGTAAATTTTCTTCAAAAGTGTCTAATGAAGATGAATCAACAACTAAAACAGCATGAACCTGAGCATAAGTCATGGTTCCACCATAAACTAATTTATACCAATCAGAAAATGATTTTAAAGCTTGAGCTGCAGTATAATTATCTTCAATACTTATGTTAATCACACCAGACTTATTAACTGTGTAATTTGTATAATGTGAATCAATATTACCAATAATTTCCTCAAAATAACTTTGTTCCACCTCACTAAAAGCCCACATAGTGAAAGTTATGCCCGTTTCATTGTACAATTTAAAACCTTCAGTACCAGATAAGTTTTTTTCTAATTCCACAGCATCAACCGATGAAGAAAAATCCAAATATAATGTCTCTTCATTACCAGGCATATTTTTCTCAATTGAACTAACAACAGAAGGTAACTCATCATAAATTGGATCTAAGAAAAATGCCCCACCTATTGAGCCAATTAAAAAAGCAACAACGAGAACTAGAATAACCTCTTTTCTTGGCATGTATCTTCTCAGCATTCCTATTGAAAATACAAATACCATCATTATTACAAACAAAATGATGTAAATAGTCGCAGTTATAAAATCCATAAATTCACACACCATTTAACAGTATTGTTAATTTTATATAACTAATGTATAAAATAATTTTGTAAAAATAAGGATTATTTACGATAAATTACCATTTTGTCACTTGATACAGGCCATTCTATTACAAGAATATTTTTACCTTTATAAAGATATAATGATGTACTTTTTAAATTTGATTTGTGAGATGTTTTGATTTTTTTATAATCACCATTATTGAGTTTTAAATTAGAATAAATCTTATTTTTTTCAACTTTAATTTTAATAGAATTTTTTTTGTGAACAAAAACTGTATGTTTTGATCCCTCACCTTCACTATAAACTTGGTTAATTTGAGAGGATATTTTAGATAAATCTGATTTTGCATTTAAAACATTTGTAATGTCCATTGTATTTTCAATGCTAATTTCTGCTAATGGCAAGGTAAATGCAACTAGAATTATTAGAGATATTGCAAATATTAGTAAATATTCAAGTGAAACCTGTCCTTGATTATCTATTTTCAATTAAATCACCACAAATAAGTTTTTTATAAATAACATCATTAAATCACCCCGAAAAATAGCTATTAATAGTCCTACCAATATGGATGGAACAAATGGAAAAGCCATTTTTACTGTAATTTCAGAAGAAATAAAATTCTGAGAATTCATAATTTTAAGTAAATAAACATCCTTAAGTGTAATTCCACCTGCTGTTTGAGATTTAAAATAATATTTAAAATCAGAATTGCCATTAGTTTTATAAACTTTTAAATTTCCTTTAATATCATCTATTAAAAAACAAATATGTTCATTATTAAAATAAAAATCATCAACTATCATTCCTTCTTTTAAATCTTTAACTTTGACAACTTTTTTAAAACTCATATCTAATAATAATATTAAGCTGTTTATATTGAAAATATTCACTAATAAATCAATATTTCGATTAAATAAGTCATTTTTAAAGTTAAAATGCATAAAAACTATTGCTAAATAAGGAAATGAAACTAAAATACTATTTATTATTACTGTAAATGAAAATGGATATATTGATAATAACGGATAAATATTTAAAGTCGGTATTTCAATACCAATCGGTATTACTGTAGCAATAGCTGTTAACAATTTTACATCACCACCACCCCAAATATTTAATTTCCATAATAATAAAGATATAGCATAAGTTATAATCATAGAAATAAATGAGCACAAAATGAATTTGCTGTTATTTAAAAATATTGATAAAATCAAATTTGAGGTTAATCCAAAAATTAGTAAAGAAAAATTTAATTCATCAGGAATAAAACTAAGTCTTACATCAAAAATTGCAGCAATTAAACAGAAAAGTATTGTAATAATAATTTGAATTAAAAATATAACACTAAAATCCATATTAATAAATTAAACAATCAAAAATATTAATTAGATAGAAATTAGACTTAAAAAATTGTTTTTAAAATAAAAAAATGAGAAAACTAGTTTTTAGAATAATCATAACTAGCTTTAACAAATGATTTAAATAACGGATGTGGTCTATTAGGTCTTGATTTAAATTCTGGATGGAACTGACAACCAATAGCCCATGGATGATTTGGCAATTCAATAATTTCAACTAAAAAGTCATCTGGACTAGTACCAGAAATTATTAAACCTTTTTCTTGTAAATCATTTCTATAATCATTATTGAATTCATATCTATGCCTATGACGCTCTTTAATATCTAATTCACTATAAGCTTCATAAGTTTTTGTTCCTTCAATGATTTTACAATCATAAGAACCTAAACGCATTGTTCCACCAATATTTTTGATTTTCTTTTGTTCTTCCATCATATCAATAACAGGATGATTAATTTCACTATCAAATTCAGAACTATTAGCATCAAGATAACCATTACGTCTTGCAAATTGTGTAACCATAGACTGCATTCCTAAACATATTCCAAATAAAGGGATATTATTTTCAATAGCATAATCTACAGCATCTAATTTACCTTCAAAACCTCTCTCACCAAATCCACCAGGAATAAGAATACCATCAAATTCACTCATAGCTTCAATGTCAAGTTTTTCAACATCAGAACTTAAATATTTAATTTTAGCTTTAACACCAATACTAGCTGCTGCATGTTGCAGGGACTCTCTAATACTAATATATGCATCTTCAAGCTCAACATATTTTCCAACAATGCCAATTGTTACAACTGGATTATCAATTTTAAGAGATTTAACAATTTCACTCCAACCACATAATTTTGAAGAATCAGAAACTACATCTAAACCAATTCTATTAACAATTAATGCACCAATATTGTTTTCTTCTAAGACTAATGGTACTTCATAAATAGTAGTTGCATCAGGAGTATTTACAACTGCTTTTGGATCTACATCACAAAAATGAGCGATTTTATCTCTCAAAGCTTTATCAATAGGTTCTTGAGACCTACATACTATAACATCAGGATTAATACCCATACTTCTTAATTCTTTGGTAGAATGTTGAGTTGGTTTTGTTTTAAATTCACCAGCTGCATTTAGGTAGGGAATAAATGTAACATGGACGAACATGACATTTTCAGAGCGTTCTTCATTACGTAATTGTCTTAAAGCTTCAAGGAATGGTTGACTTTCAATGTCCCCAACAGTACCTCCAAGTTCGATTAAAACAACGTCATAATTTCCAGTTTCAGAAGTAGCTCTAATCATTTCTTTAATTTCATTAGTTATATGTGGAATAACCTGCACACAAGCTCCTAAAAATTTACCTTCTCTTTCTTTTGAAATAACTGATTTATATACTTTACCAGTTGTAATATTTGCTAAACCTTGTAATTCAACATCTAAAAATCTTTCATAATGTCCTAAGTCTAAATCAGTTTCCATTCCATCAGAAGTTACAAAAACTTCTCCATGTTGATAAGGATTCAATGTTCCAGAATCCCAATTTAAATACGGGTCTATTTTAATAGCCCCTACATTCAATCCATAAGATCTTAAAATCCTACCCATAGAAGCAGAAGTAATTCCTTTACCAATTGAACTAACAACCCCACCTGTTATAATAATATACTTTGTCAGAAAAATCCTCTCCATTAAATAAAATTAATATACTACAATTTTAGATTTTCTTAATTTATAAAATTAGTGTTTTAATAAATTCCTTGATATACTTATCACAAAATTCCCAATCATGTTTACCCTCAGCTTGAATAAATTTAGAATTAACTCCTTTTGAATGTAAAAAATTGTAAAAATCAACATTTTTATCATATAAAAAATCATCATATCCACAAGCCATGAATATTTCAGGAATATTCTTAGTATGTTCAATTAAATATTTTGGATCCACGTCACTTCCAATAACTTCATCTAAATTGCCAAAACAACTTTCTGCAAATGATCTTGAATATAACACATTATTATTTTCATCCAACAAATGAACATCGTCCGTAATTAAAGCAGCAGATACAGCACCAATTTTAGAAAAATTATGAGAATATTTTAATCCATTTCTAATAGCTCCATACCCTCCCATTGAAAAACCAGCTATAAAAGTATCTTCCCTTTTACAAGACAATGGAAATATATTCCTTGTAATATCAAGAAGTTCTTGACCTACATAATCTGCATATAATTCATGAGACTTTAAATGATTTAAATAAAAACTATTTTCACCACATGGAATTACAACAGCAATTCCTGCATCTTCTGCAAATTTCTGAATAGAAGTATTAGCTAAAAATATATCATCACTACCATAAAGACCATGTAATAAGTACAATGTCCTATATGGTTGTTCTATAACCTCCTGTCTATCATCTAAAAAATGTATATTATCTGCAGGTAGAATAACACTTATAGATGTTCTTCTCTGCAATGACTTACATTTAATGTCTCCTCTAAATAATACCATAAATATCACCCTTTAACTCTACCAAGCAACAACTCTATATTTTGTCCACTTATTTGAAAAGTATCTATAAAGATAGAATCCTGCTCTTACATACCAATCAATGAACATGGCTATCCATGTTCCAAATACTCCAATATCCATCCAATCAGCAATAACATAAGATAAAGCAATTCTACAAGTAAACATTACAAATAAACTTATAAACATGACAGATTTTGAATCACCTGCTCCTCTAAATGTAGATGGAAGCGTAAAAGATATAGGCCATATTACAATTGCAAAAATACCATGCCATATAATCATTTCAGACGCCATTGCAGCAGTTTGTGAAGATAAATTATAAACCCCTAAGATCACAGGGAGAATTGCAAAAATAATTAAATTAATAATTACATGAAATACAAAAACGATAAATAAACATTTTTTATTGTAATATCTTACTTGTTCATAATCATTAGCACCAACACATTGTGAAATAATAGCTGTTAGACCTAAATTAATTGCAAAACCTGGTAAAACTGAAAATATACCAATTGCATATCCAACAGAATTTGCAGCAATTGCCAAAGTACCAAAAGTTGAAACTAAACTTAAAACTAAAATACGGCCAAGTTGAAATAATCCATTTTCAATACCATATGGAATTCCCACATCCAATACTTTTTTAAGTATACTAAAATCAAATCTATGTTTAAAAGTCCTTTTAATATGTAATTTATTTTTATTATCAAGAGCATAATACATTATAATAGCTGCTGATAAAAATCTAGACATTACTGTTGGAATAGCAACACCCCGAACATCCCAACCTAAATAATAAATACAAAACGCATTACCCACGACATTTAAAATATCACAAACAATCATTATTTTCATAGGTAAATATGAATTACCAATTGTTCTAAAAATAGCTGCACCAGCATTATATATTGCAATAAATGGAATTGATAATGCTACAATATACAAATATTTCTCAGCATTAATCCAAACATCTGCTTCAATTTCACCAAATAATAAACTAATTAAAAAGAATCTTAAAAGTAAAACAATTATCATTAATACAAATGATGAAATTGCAGAAAACCAAACTAATTGATTAGAAGCATTATTTGCTTCTTTAAATTTTCTATCACCTAAATATTGACCTGCTACAACAGCTCCCCCCGTAGCTAGTGCTGAAAAACCAAAAATTAATAATTGCATTAAAAAATCAACAAGAGAAACTCCAGAAATAACCACTTCTCCTAAAGATGCAACCATTATTGAATCAGCTAAACCTACAAAGAACTCTAAAGCCTGTTCTATTAAAATTGGAATAAACAAATAAAATAAAGCTTTATTTGAGAATAAATAATTATCTGGAGTTCTTATAAGTTCTTTCATCATTGGATTTAACCTAATATTCAGTCAATTTTAAAATTTTTTTTAAGTAAAACATATAACTACTCCACAATTTAAAAATCATTAATTAGTCTAGATAATAATTTATATCCTTCTTTTTTTTCTAATGAACCTTTTAAAACCCCAAATTCATCAAAAGATTCACAATCATCCCCTTCTTTTGTTGATGAATATATAATTAATGGCACATCATCTCTTGTATGAGTTCCAAGAGCTATTGGTGTTGGATGATCTGGCAATATTGCAGCTTTAAATTTCTGACCATTTAAACTCTCTATTACAGGCCCTACAATAAACTCATCAATTCTCTCAATAGCTTTTATTTTTTCATCTATAAGTTGAGCATGTCCTGCTTCATCTGGAGCTTCTACATGAATAAATAAAACATCTACTTCTTTTAAAGTTTTAATAGCATATTTTCCTTTTGCTTCATAGTTTGTATCGAAAAATCCTGTAGCACCAGGCACATCAACAACTTCCATATTTGCAAAAAGAGCAATACCCTTTAATAAATCTACTCCAGTTATAACTGCCCCAGACAATTCATAAGTTTCTTTAAAATCAGGTAATGATGGAGTTACACCTTGACCCCACAACCAAAGCATATTAGCTGGCTTTTTACCTTCACTTATTCTTTTTTTATTAATTTCATGTTCCTTTAGAATATCTTGTGTTTCATACATTATTTTTTTAATAAATTGAGCTAAATTATGATTCCATGCATCATCAATTACTGATGAAGTATTTTCATCTAATGATCCATTAACAATATCATGAGGAGGTATTGTTTTTAAATTAGCTAATAGCTCAACATCTTCTTGATTTTCACAAGAATAAACAAATAAATGCCTATAACTAATTCCAGTATAAAATTTACCTTTAAAATTCTCATATTTATCACTGAAATAATCATTCAATGCATTTAATAAAACATCTGCTTCCTCAGAACTAATATGATCTGCATTAAAATTGTCCATAACATTATCCTTTTCAGTTATAGTATTACATCTAAATATTACATCATTTTTTGATGTTTTAATACCAACACTACCTGCTTCAAGAGGTCCCCTACCAGTATAATAATCTGCTGGATTATATCCAAAAATACTCATATTAGCTACATCAGAACCTGGAGTATAACCATCAGGAACATTATTGGTTAAACCCCCAAAACCATTTTTAGCTAATTTATCAATATTTGGAGTATTAGCTACTTGTAAAGGAGTTTTACCTTCAAGTTCATCGATTGGAAAATCACTAGACCCATCAGGGATAAAAATCACATATTTCATGATATCACTTATAAAAAAAAATAAAAAAAAAACTTTTTAATTAGTTTTTATTTTTTAAAATACTAATTAAATCAGTTAACATGGCTGAGGCAGTTTCAAGTGAACCTGCTCCAAGTCCCATTACAGTTATATCTCCAGCCAAATCAGTGTGAATGGTTGCCATATTTAAAGTTCCACTTACATCATAAGAACTTCCTTTTTTAACTAAACGTGGAGAAACTTGTAAATTATCAGGAGAAACTTCAGCTATTAACTTAATTAAATAATCATCTTTATTTGCAAGTTCAATAGCTTGAGAGTTAATATTTGAGATACCTTCAACTTTAACATCACTATAAGTTGCATCAATTCCTAAAAGAGAATTAGCTAAAATTACAGTTTTACAAGCTGCATCAATACCATCTACATCTTGAGTCGGGTCTGTTTCAGCTATTCCTAACTCTTGAGATTCTTTTAAAGTAACATCATAAGCCGAGCCTTCAGAAGTCATTCTTGATAAAATGTAATTTGTAGTACCATTTAAAATACCAATAATTGATTTAATACCGCAAGATGAAAGTGTTTCTTTAGTAAAATTAATAATTGGCATTGCTCCTCCAACACTTGCTTCATATTTAAATTCTACATTGTTTTCACGAGCAGCATTAACAACATCCCTGAATTTAAGTGCTAAATGACCTTTATTAGATGTTACTACATCTTTTCCTTGATTAAAAGCCTTAAGTGTTAAAGAAAATGCAGGTTCAGCATCAACTATATTAGTAGGAGTTGCTTCCATTAAACAATCATATTCAACAGCATCCAATACATTTGCACCTGCTACATCACTACCACATTCAGGGTAATTTAATAAGTTTCCATCATTGTTTTTTACATCAACAAGTAATTCTTCATCTAAACCATCAATATTAATTGCAGATGAAGATGAATCTGCTGCAGCAACAATTTTTAAATCTATGCCAACTTTTTCTCTAATCATATTTTTTTTTAATGAAATTGCACGAGCTATTCCTTGACCTACAGCTCCAAACCCCATTATAATGATTTTACATTCATTCATATTAATCCCTAAACTTCATTAATCATAAGTAAATTTTTTTCCTCAGCAATTTTTTTAACTTCATTAAATACATATTGTTTTTGACCAAAATCCGTTTCAAGATTAAGTAAAGCAGTAGATTTATCTTCACCATCTAATTTAATATCAAAACCAACGACATAAACACCATTTAACGCATTAATTCTTTCTGTTGTATCTTGCACATCCTTATCTACAATATGACCAATAAGGATTGTACTTATTATTTCTTTTTTAACAACACCATCCATTTCAATAATAGAGATTCCTAATTCTTCAAATCTTTGAATTACACGATTAAGGTTTTCTTGTTCACCTTCTAATGTAAGTTGAACAGGAATCATACCTTTTTCATTTTTAGCATCTCTTTTATGGATAACAGTTACTAAATTTGCACCAAGGCCACTAATAGGTTCTAAAACTGAAACTAATTGCCCTGGAACATCTAAAAGTTCTAGAACTAAATCCATTCTCATAAAATCACCGTATTTAATTTGTCCAATCTGCTTTTTTAACTATTAAATTCCCATCTTTATCAATTCTAGCATTTCTTAAAATTTTTTCAGGATTTTTCTCATGGGATTCATCATCACGAGTTAAATTTAAATTGTCAGTAATATACCATGTTTCCTCTAAATCTGGAATATTTTCTAATGTTTTTGAAAATTTATCAATGATTTCCTCTGCATCTTTTTCGATTGTCATTATTAAAAACTCCTACATTAATAATATGAGTATTTTATTTTTCAATATTAATAAATATTTGCAGTTAATTGTATTATCGTTAAAAGTTTTAAGTGTTAAATAACAAAAGAAAAATTTGAAATATAAAAAAAGATTTAACTATTAAAAATTAAAAAAAATTAATAAGGTTTTGGAATAACTGTTTTAATACCATTTATGTCTTTAACATATGCATCTATGCCATATACTTCTTTTATGGTATTTGAATTAATTGCATCTTCCCCACCACATTTAACCTTACCATTTTTCAGTAGAATAAATTTATTAGAATATCTTAAAGCTAAGTTTATATCATGTAAAACAACTATTGGAGTTATTTTTTTATCTTTAGATATTTTTTTAAGTAAATTCATTACATCATATTGGTTTTTTAAATCCAAATCACTAGTAGGTTCATCAAGAAGAAGAATTTCAGGACCCTGAACAAGTGCACGAGCTAAAACAACTTTTTGTAATTCACCACCACTAAGCTCATTAATATATCTTAAGGCATAGGATTCAATATTCAATAATTTCATTACATTTTCTGTAATTTCAATATCTTCTTTAGATACATTCCATGTTATATATGGTCTTCTTCCAAGTAAAATAGCATCAAAAACTGTTGATCTCTCAACTGAAAATTTTTGTGGAACATAAGCAATTTTTTGGGCTATTTTAAAATTATCAATATTTTTAATATCTTCATCATTTAATAAAATAGAACCTTTTTCATAGCTTAATATCTTATTTATACACTTTAAAAGTGTAGATTTTCCAGAACCATTAATTCCTAAAATAGAAATAAAATCTCCTTTTTCAACTGTGAAATTAATTCCATTTAATATTTTTCTATCTTTATAAGAAAACTCCATATTATTAACTGACAAAAGCATAAAATCACTTAATACTTCATTTTTATAATTATATAAAGAAACATTGGCGCACCCATAAATGCAGTTATTATACCTACAGGCAAAATAATTGGTGCTATGACTAATCTAGACAATGTATCTGAGATTAATAAAATTAAAGCACCTAACAATCCTGCTGATGGAATTAAAAATCTATGATCATTACCTAAGATTCTTCTCATAATATGTGGAGCTATTAATCCTACAAATCCAATAACTCCTAAAAAAGCAACTGTTAGTGCTGCTGTAAACGAAGACAATAATAAAGCAATCAACCGAATTTTTTCAGTGTTAATTCCAAAACTTTTAGCAGTAATCTCCCCTGCAGAAAGACTATTATAATCCCAGGAATGATAAATAAAATAACTTAAACTTGGAATAAGTATTATTAACATGATCCAAAAATCATTCCAAACAGCTCTACTAACATCCCCAAATGTCCAAAATATTGTAGCAGCAACTTGAGTATCACTAGCAAAATACTGCAAAAACATGGTTCCTGCTGAAAATAATGCACTCATTGCTACTCCTGCAAGAATCATTACTTCTGGAGTTAAATTTCGAATTTTAGAAATTATGATAATTGCAATAACACCAATTAAAGCACCTATAAAAGCAAAAAATACTGTTAAATAAGGATTGTTTAATATTACTGCATCTGCTTGAGAACTATACAATGTTCCTGCACCTAAAATAATAATTGAAAATGAAGCTCCAAAAGCAGCACCCTGTGAAATGCCCATTGTATAAGGACTTGCAAGAGGATTTCTAAGTACACATTGTAAAATTGTACCCTCAACACCCATAAAAATCCCTGCAACAATTGCAACAACAATTCTTGATATTCTAATATTCCAAATTATTGATGAATCCTCTGTATCAAAAAAAATAGAAAGTAATATTTGTTTAAAACTTAAGTTAGTAGCACCTACTTTTATTGAAAATAAAGATACTACTAATAATAATATAGATAAGATTAAAATGATTACAAACTTTCTGTTTATATAATCTTGGTAGGATTTAGTATTCAACTTCAACTATCTCACTTTTTTTGCAATTATGATTTTGTCTTCGGCTGTTGTTCCAAAAGAAGCATTATGATGATTAATTGGAAATATGTCTAAAATATCAAAACCAAGATTTTCTAAATTTTTCAAATAAGAATCATAAGACAAGTCATTTTTAAATGTATATCTTACTTTTCCTTTATTTGATTTATCAAAGTTTGTAAAATTCCATTCTAAATTATTCAAAATATCATTTAAATTTAATTCTGTTTTAGTTGGAAAATATTGTTTATTTATAAAAAGCCCATTCATATTCAATGAGTTATAAATTTTTTCTGCGATTTTCGCATTTTTTCCACCAGGATTATACGAAGAAAATATTATATCATAAGAACCTTCTAAATCATCTTCATAGAAATTTCCAGAAATTAAATTTATATCAGAATTAAATTTATCACAAAATTTTTTAGTTTCATTTAAAACATCTGGAAAATCAAAAACAAATGCTTTTAAATTTGGATTTAATTTTTTAAATCCTATAGAATATAATCCATGCCCTCCACCAATATCCAATAAAGTTTTAGAATTTCTAAATTCATCATAATTATTAACTATATTTAGAGTTTCTTGTAGTTCTCCAGATACAGCATCTTCAGCCATTGCTTTAATAATAAATTTAAAAAAGTTTTCATCTTGTTTTATCTCTTTAGAGTATAAAACATTTTCTAAATCATTCCAATTGGATAAAGGTTGATTTAAAGATTTTATTATTGTTTTTCTTTGGAAATAAGAATTTGAGTTTAAATAGATATTAGAAATCTCTTTATTAATATAATACCCATTTTTTTCTTCAATTAAATCTAATTTTACTAAAGCTTCCAAAAGATAATAAAACATGTCATAGTCAATTGAACATTTATTAGAAAGTTCTAAACAAGTATGTTTCTTTTCTAAAACATCAAATAAACCAATATTTAACGATGTTTTTATAATATTAAATACTTTAATTCCTTTTGTTGCATCATTTAAAATTTTTTCAAATTCTAAAACAGAAACTGAAGGTTCTTCCATAATATCCATAAATATCATCCATAAAAAGAAAACTAAATTGTTGTTTCTTCAAATGCCTTATAATGAGATGTTATATTTTTTGCAGCATCTCCACCATTATCTCCATTGAATTTAATGAATATTTCCTCAGTTTTTTTATCTATATCAACATCAGCAAATTCTTCAGGATATAAAATCTTACCAACATAATAAGAGTTTGCAAACATTTCTTCCTTATTATAGCTATACAAACAATAAGTTAATAAATTATGAACTTTTTTATTTTTAATAGCACTCATATTCTTATAATCAGGGTTTTTAGAAATATCATCTTTAATAACTTGATTACTTGCACCTTCAATAAAAATATAATCTGGATTCCATTGAATCAATTGCTCTTTATCTATTTGGATTGCATGTACAGTTGCATTATCTCCACCAACACCACTTGCAACATTTGTTGCATTTAAATGTATAAATGAAGGATAATACGGATTAGTAGAAGTTATACCATGAACTCCATAAAATGCTTGTCCTGCAATATACACTTTTTTATCTTTTTTAGCATTATTTGTTCTATCTTTAAGATCCTTTTCAATTTCATCCATATAACCAATTAATTCACTAGCTCTATCTTCTTTACCTAAAACTTTTCCCATCATAGTTAAGGAATTTTCATATTTTTCCATCTGTTGCTCTGTTCCAACAGCTCCAACATATGTAACAATTGTTGGAATGCCTGTTTTATTTTGAATTAAATTAGCTTGTTCAGGAGTTCCTGCAAATACAACATCTGGTTTTAAACTTGATAATTTTTCATAATCTACCGTATCTGTTTTTGCATTACCAATGATTGGCAAATCCATTAAATCCTTATTAGATTTAATATATGGTAACTCATTACCCCAAGCTCCTTGAGAATTAGATTCTATCTGTTCAATTCCTACAATTTTATCTTCTGCACCAAGATAAACAATCTCTCTTGCACTACATCCAACACCTACAACTTTCTCTACATTAACAGGAACATTAACTGTTCTTCCTGCCATGTCTTGTACTGATATCATTCCATTTGAACTTTCATTGGAATTATCATTAAAATTAAATGCAACAATAGCAATTATCGCAATGACAACAACAATAAGCCCAATATAAATCTTTTTATCCATTTTAAATACCTCTAAAATAATAATAGTATTTTAAAAAAACAGAAAGTATTACTAAAATAGCTAAAAACAATAAATTAGTAATACAAAAATATATTTAAATAATACTACTATTATTTATAAGTTATTTCAATTAGTACTATTTAAATATTGTTAAAAAGTTTTAAACATAATTATTAATTTGTTAAAAAATCATCTGCTTTTTAATACATCCCAATTTTCCTTAATTTGAACATATAATATATCTTTGGAATGTTCAACAGATAAATTAAATTGAATAATTATAATGTTTAACGTAAAGAAATACAACTTTTTAGTGAGAAATTCTACAAAGCTAAGAATTTAAAAAAAGCCTTAAATAAAATTAACTGTTATTAAATATATTTTATTAAATCTAATTTCTTTAAAAAATACTTTAAAGACTTATTTCTACTAATAGCTAATTTATAGTTATAAAATTTTGATATTTCTATCAACAAATCAAGTTTTGAAGAAAATTGACTATTTTTTAATTGATTATCAAAAGTTTCCTTAGAAATATTTTCAGTATCATCAGGAATATCAAAATCCTTAAATTGATCTAGTGAATTATCAATTCCTGAAATATACCAACTTTCAATTTCTAACTTAACTATGAAAATCTTATCCAAATCTAAACAGTCATAATTTTCATTAGAAAATTCATTAATCCGTTTATTTTTTCTTGAAGTTATGCATGGATACTGAAAATCAAAATCAGACAATAATATATAATCTTGATTTTTTGTTAATCTAATCCTATGAATATGTTTAATTATCTCAATATTACGCTTTTTTTGATAACATATGGGAATAATATTAATCGATTTACTTAAAAATAACTTGGTTAAAATTTTTTCAACAAAATGTTTATCATCATCACCCTCAACAAAAATAAATAAATTATTCATCACTTAACCCCAAATAATCATCAATAAAAACCTCATCAATTCCTAACTCTTCAATGAATGGTTTTATAATTTCATTATTAATAGGTTTAGATATCACTGAAAACCCATCTAAATCCCGTGATATTAAATAAATGTCTTTTAAATCAACACATTTTAAGATTTCTGGACTGTGAGTAGTAATTATAATTTGCTTTTTTTTAGAAGATTCAATCATCATTTGAACTATTTTCGAAAGTAACGCTGGATGAACATTTCTTTCAGGCTCTTCAATTAATACAAATTTGGATTTTTCAAAATATAAAGCCACAATTAATGCAATAATATCGCTAGTTCCATCAGAAATCAAAGGTGCTGGAATATTAGTATTTGTATATCTCTCAAGAAGAGTAAATACTCTACGTTCTTCAATAATTTTTTCTACATTAATATCCTCAATATAAGGTAACATATTTGTTATTAAATTCAAAAATTGTCTTCTTTTTTCATTATCTCGAAGAATATTGTCCAATATTACTGGTAAATTATCTCCATATTCAGTTAATGTAGAATCTCCCTCAATAGCACTAATTCCTTTACATAACTTTGGATGAAAATCATAAAAAACCATGTCTTTAAATAAAGAATTCCATGGAATTGGTACTGCAGATAATGGTGAATTAATAATCAACTTATTTTCATTATTAGAATTATTAACCATATCTAATAACGAATCATGAATTATATTTTCAATTCTAATAATATCCATTTCTTGTTCTAATTTTGCAATGACTTTTCCTTTAAAATTATGTAACAGAATAGAATTTTCACAAATTTTATGCTCTTCATCAAAATTTTTGGGTAATTCCTCATTATTATTTACTTTATAAAAGTTACAAGAAAATTTAACCATTTCATTTAAAATATCATAAGAATCTGATATAGAAAAATTAAATTTTAATTCATAATCTATTTGTTTAAAATCTATTATAATAACTTCATCATCATTTAATCCTACTCTAGAACCCAATATTGGAAAAAGATAACCTCCATAATTAAGATTATTAAAAGTTACTTTCAAATAACATGGATTATCTTGTGAATTTAATTTAAAATTTTTTAAATAATAATCGCCACCATGTTTAGAAATAGCTTTCTCAAAATCATCAGCAATATCGTTTAAAAATTTAAAAATTTCAATAAAATTAGATTTTCCTGAAGCACATGCACCGATTAAAACACTAAAATTATTTAAAGAAAGTGAAATATCATTAAAACTTTTAAAATTTTTTATTTCAATTTTTGATAATTGCATATAAGAAATCCTCCTATTAATATATAATACTATTATTGTTATTTAAACATTATAGACATAGAAACTTAAGATTTTTCAAACTAATTATTTTTTAATAAATGAATATTCTCCAAAAGTTAGAGTTATCTTGACAATAGATCCAAATAATCCATTGTTTAATAAAAGAAGAAATTAATTTTGATTGATACTCTAATCTAAAAAAGATGCAATGTCTGTGTCTTTTAAGACTTTTTTTCTTAAAATTTTATCAATGCCAGTTCCATATTGAGCTGCTTTTTTTGGCCTATAAGCTATTTTATAATCTAAACCTTCTTCAAAAGCGAGTTTTCTAAGAAAACTTTTTCTCAAGTTATCATCTGTTGAAACTATCTTTTTATTATCTTCAATATTTAAAACTAATTCAACTAGGTTCTTATCTAAGAAAGGTAAACGTAACTCCACTCCATTTAACATAGAACATACATCATCTCGCTCTAAATTAACATGATACATATTAGCTATGTCTTCTCTTAACTCTAAATTTAAATTACCCTCAGAAAAGCTTTTAAGATATCTTTTATATCCTCCAAATAATTCATCTGCTCCTTGACCTGAAATAGCTACTTTTATTCCATCTTCTTTTATCATTGAAGTTGCAAGGTATGTTGTCATTCCAACGCCAATTTTCATTAAGCTATCATCTCCAATAGCTTTTACAACACTAGCCAAATTATCTCGAATGATTTTTTCTGTAACTATCTTTATTTTTAAAGGTAAATTAAGTTGATTTGCAGCATATTTTGCTGCTTCTATATCTTTTGAGCCTTCAATGCCTACTGCATATAATGTTATTCTTAAGTTTGTATTTTTTGCAATTTCACTTAAAAGTAATGCTAAAAACGAACTGTCAACACCACCCGAAAATATTACACCAACCTCAATCAATCCTTCAACTCTTTTAATAACACTTAATTTTAATAGCTTGTCTATTTTAGATACATCACCTTCAAGAACCTTTTCATGAATCGTTTGTGCTGGAGCTATATCATTCCAGTTATAAAGAATATGTTGGGGTTTTAATGTTTTAATATCTTCAAATCCAAGAATTTTCAGCGAGTCTTTTGAAGATGCAAATCCACATAAATCATTAGTTACTGAATAAAACAACGGTTTAACACCTAATGGATCTCTTGTAATAGCTAAATTTTTACCATCCCAAATAGCAAATGAATAATCTCCATCTATTAAATGGACAGCAGATTTAATTGCTTTAACTAAATTGGACTTATTATAAAAATCAATTAAATATAATAAAGCTTCACCATCGGAATTTATTTCATCTTCAATTCCAACTTTATTTAAGAAATTTTTTATAGTTTTAAAATTATATAAAACACCGTCAAAAACTAAAACCAAATTATCTTTAGCTATTGGTTGAGTTTTTGACATTTTATCTTCAGAATCATGAATTGAAAGTAAATTGTGGCCTAATCCGATTGAATAATTACTATCATTATTAAATTTGTCCAAATCAATATTTAATTTAATATCGTCTAAAAAAATTCCAGAAGCATCAAAACCTCTAAATTTAGACACCTTTAACATTTTAACAATGTCATTACCTTTAAAATTTCCCAAAAGACCTACTATAGAACTCATCAATAATAATTTAAAAAATTACTTATAAATATTTTATTAAACAATATCTAATTAGGTGAAATTTTATGGAAAAAAAACACAAATACGGCCAAAGAACCTTAGAAGTTCATGCAGGCGAAGAAGAAGCTGATCCTGTTACTGGTGCTAGAGCTACTCCTATTTATCATACTAGTTCTTATGCTTTTAAAAGTGCAGAACAAGCTAAAAAATTATATGCACTTGAAGAAGAAGGACATATTTATACAAGACTTTCAAATCCCACTTCAGAAGTTTTAGAAAAAAGAGTAGCGGCTATTGAAAATGGAGTTGGAGCATTAGCTCAGTCTAGTGGAATGAGTGCAATTTTACTTGCAATACTAAACATTGCAGGAGCTGGAGACGAAATTGTATCATCAAATAACCTCTATGGAGGAACATATACTTTATTTAAAAATACGATGCCAAATTGGAAAATAAAAGTAAATTTTGTTGATACACATGATTTAAAAGCTTACAAAGAAGCTATTAATGAAAATACAAAAGCAATATACTGTGAATCAATCGGAAATCCCCAACTAGACATTCCAGATTTTGAAGCTTTATCTGAAATTGCACATGAAAACAATATTCCATTAATTGTAGATAATACCTCTGCTATTACAATGGTAAAACCCCTTGATTATGGTGCAGATATTGTTGTACACTCAGCTACTAAATTTTTATCCGGAAACGGAACAAGTATGGGTGGTGTAATAGTAGATGGAGGAAAATTCGATTGGAGCTGTGGAAAATTTCCACAATTTACTAAACCAGACCCAGCATATCATGGACTAATTTACAGTGAAGCTTTTAAAAATAAAGCATATATTACAAAAGCAAGAGTTCATCTAATGAAGGATTTAGGAACCGTTATGAGCCCGATTAATGCTTTTATGATTTTACAAAGTTGTGAAACATTAAGCTTAAGAGTAAATCAACATTGCAAAAATGCCTTAGAAATAGCTAAATTTTTAAAAAGTCATGAAGCAGTATCCTGGGTTAATTATCCTGGACTTGAAGATAATGAAAACCACGAGATGGCTAAAAAATACTTAAAAGGCAATTATGGTTGCATTGTTGGTTTTGGTATAAAAGGTGGAATTGAAGAAGGTAAAAAATTCATTGAAAGTGTTGAACTTTTAAGTCATGTAGCTAATATTGCTGATGCTAAAACTTTAGTAATTCATCCAGCAAGTACTACACATTCTAATATGACTCAAAAAGAACAAATTGAAAGTGGAATTACTCCTGACTTTATTAGAATGTCTGTTGGAATTGAAGATGTAGACGATTTGATTTATGATATAGACCAAGCATTAAAAAAAGCAATTAGTTAGAAAGGTTTAATACCTTTCTATTTATATTATGAAAACATGTTACTAATTTGATCAGTTGTTATAATACCTTGAACTTCAAAATCATCATCAACAACTGGAAGAGCAGAAATATGATATTTATTCATCATACGAGCGATTTCTTCAATAGGGTCATCTGCATGACAATACTTAACTGAAGTGGTCATGATATCTTTTAAGTTCTCACAGTTAGTAGCAATTGATTTTGATAAATCCCAACTGGTAAAAATACCAATTAGCTTTTTTTCATCATCAACAACAGGTATATGGGTTACATGAGTGTCTAACATCAATTTAGCTGCCTGTTTAACATTGACATCCTCTTTAATTGTAGGTCCACCTCTTTTCATTAAATCAGCCACAATATTTTCGGATAAAAATTGTGAAATAATATAATTAAGTTGTCCTTTTTCAAGTAAAAATGCATCGTGGCCATAATTAGATTTTATTTGTGAAAATGAAACTTCAACATCATTAGCATTGAGAGCTGTTAAAATATCTGTACTTTGTTCAGTTGGATATAACCAATCTGAATCAACAGAAATGATTCCTACTTTAGATTCAACATTTTTAAATCCATCAATTAATGAGTTGTTAACTGAAAGATCAAATAAGTCAACAGCTTTAGTAATAAATATATAACTATTTGCATCAAAACGTTTTACAAAGCTTTCACCTTGATGATGTAAATAACTTTCTACTTGAAAGTCAAGTGATAAATCATAACTTATTTCATCTTTATCCTGTAAATCACGACCAAATTTAAGATACATTGATTCTTCACTTAAATAAGTAATATGAGCGACCATTCTAGCAACAGATAAACCATTTTTAGGAGTTTTACCACTTTCATAATAATTACCACCTGCCCAATTTAAATCACTGTAAATTGATTGTCTACCAACTTCATTAAAAGCAATTTGTTGAGGAGATGATCTAGCAGTAGTAGCTATTGGAATAGCTTTTTTCATCATCTTAGGATATGAAATAATCCATTGTAAAACTTGCATTCCACCCATGGACCCTCCAATAACAGCAACTAGATTACTAATTCCAAATGAGTCAATTAATAATTTTTGAACATCAACCATGTCTTTAATAGTAATTACTGGAAAATCAAGCCCATATTGTTTACCTGTCTTTGGATTAATAGAATTAGGACCTGTTGTACCTTTACAACCACCTAACACATTAGAACAAATAATAAAATATTTATCAGTATCTAATGCTTTTCCAGGCCCGATTATGATTTCCCACCAACCAGGTTTTTTATCGCCTTCATGCCACCCTGCTGCATGAGCATCACCAGTTAAAGCATGACAAATAAGAATTGCATTATTTTTATCTTTATTAAGTACACCATATGTTTCATAAGCTACTGTAACATTATCAAGAGATTTTCCACTTTCTAATTTAATGGGTTCTTTAATATTGAAATATTTTGTTTTAACAACACCAACAGATTCACTTTTCATTTAAAACACCAATATTTAATTTGCTAATAGCTTCTTTAGCAGCTGCTTGTTCTGCTTCTTTCTTATTTTTACCTTTACCAATACCCATCTGTTTTCCATCGATTAAAATAGCCATTGTAAAAGTTTTATCATGAGGAAAACCAATTTCATCTAAAATTTCATAACTAACTCTCAATTCACAAGAATCCCCATATTCTTTTATTAAAGATTTGTAATCAAAGAAAAATACTCTTCCTTCATCTATATATTTGAATATTGTTTTTGAAACAAAATCTTTTGCAAATTCAATACCTTGATCTAAAAAAATTGCACCTAAAAATGATTCAAAAATATCTGCTGTAACAGATAAGATTTCATTTTCTGTTAAATAAATATTATCAGAAGAAATCCTAATATAATCCCTTAAATTTAATTCATGGGAGTAAAATATTAATGCTGATTGACAAACAAAATTTGCTCTTAGTTTTGTCAAACTTCCCTCTTCACAATCAGGATACTTATTATATAAATATTCGGAAACAATTAAACTTAAAACAGCATCACCTAAGAACTCTAATCTCTCATAACTATATTTCAAATTATTATCTGATGAATAAGAACCATGAGTAAAAGCTATTTCATATAAATGTTCATTTTCAGTTACAATACCAAATTTTTCAAATAAATTCATGATCAAAGCCTAAAATTTTTTTAATGTTATTAAATTTTTATTTTAGAATATATAAATATGATATATTTAATCTTAGCAAATAGTGAAATAAAATATTACTTTTCAAATGCTCCTACTTTTCATTTAAATTAAAAACATTATAAAAACAATAATACGAAAGGATTTGGTAATATGAAACTAAATTGGCAAAAAGAAATAACAAAAATTGATCCAGATATAAATTTTAGATCACAGGGCGGATGGCTTAAAACCGTTGAAAAACTAGATAAAAGTGTAAGGAATGGTTATTCACTTGTTGGAGATTTCGTAAAATCCGGTGATTTCGAAGAAAATTATGATGAAGGAATATACCTTGATTGTAATAAAGAAGGTAGTGAGAAAAAACCACAACAAGATTACAGAATATTTAGATTTAAAGATGGAAAAATAAGACTTTTAGATATGGTAATTAATGCTAAACAAAGTTGGGCTCCTGAATTATGGGAAGCAATAGAAGATGAAGTGGAATTAGTATAATTAAACTCCACTTAAGTTTGTTGTTGATTTTTAGGAACAAATTTAGAATATCTCTTTATATTAACATATTCCCCTTTTTTAGGACACTTATATTCTTCTAATAATAAAATTTTATGGTCAATATTTCGACTAAAGTTTTTTTCTTTACCTTCAATTAAACCTCTAAAGCTTACACCAAAATCACCAGTACCTCCAATATCTAATTGAATTTTTTCAGAAGCGTTTAAGCCATCAAAAAATCTCTCAAGTTCAACAGTTTCAAATAAGGGTGCTTTGTAACTTAAAGCCATGATTTTATTTTGACCTTCTCTAATTTGAACATATTTCTGTTCAATCTGAATTTTATCGCCAGATCTCATTTTAGTAAATGTAATATAAGAATTTATTTCGTTATTTGGCAGAAAAAATCCCCCATTTTATTGAATATGATGAAATACACAACATTCACAAACTGGTTCGATATAAGAATCCTTCGGTACATCATTAACTGGTTCTAAAAGAATAGACAATGAAAAAATTGTGTCATTATCTGCACCAACATTTCTTGTTACAGAAGACATTCCTCGAAAATTAACTGGAACGAAACCAGTTTGACTTATATCATAATATAGTGTATCAAAATCATTAGTACCTTCAAAAAATCCTTCGATTTCTTTCATCTGTGGAGGACTAACATTAAAGTTAATACTCATCATACGATCTTGTCTTTGTTTAATTCCAATGTATTTAGTTTTAATAGCTAATACATCACCCTTTTCACGAGTTAATATTAAATATTCATCTAAATTCATATTTTCTTTTAAAAAAATATCATTCATAGATACCATTAAATGACCTCCATTATAATTTATATACAATAATCAATTATTTTTAATCTTATTTAAATTAATTGATTTGAAAAAAAGTCTAAAATAATATTTTTAGTAAAATTATTTAAAAAAAATAGATTTAATTGAAGATTAATTAAATAATCTTCATAACAACCAACTTAAACTAATCTTTTTCTAGTAGTTGGTTTTTTATTTTGCCAGCTGTACCTTCTTAATTTTTTTGATTTCCCAAATCCACAAGAAGCACAGACTTTCTTACGAATGTGATAAGTGTTTTTTCCACATCTTCGACATCTAATATGGGTTTTTTTATTCTTTTTACCCATTGATGGAGTACCTTTCGACATCGATACACCTCCCTAAATTAGTCATTACTAAAATTATCTTGAAATAAACAATTATTGAATAATATTTATGGTGAAATATAAACAATATTGTCTCCTCTAATGAGAACAACACCAAGTCTTCTAGTGACTTCACCGTCTTGTAACTCTTCTGCATCGTTAAGAACTAAATTCATGTGTAAATCAAAGCTCTTAAGTATGCCTCTAAATTCACGATCTCCTTTGAGTTTTATTAAAACTGGAGAATTCACAGATTTTCCTAACGCATCAAGTGGTCTTTGAACATTTTGTCCGCTCATCATATCACCCTATATTACAATAATTTGAATTTTAAAATTTTAAAACAAATAATCATTAAAACAATTACTCATTTCATATTAGACATAATATAATCAAGTTAAGATAAGACAAAACCTAATTAAAACTAATATTATTAATTATAGCCACACTAGTATATAAATGTTTAGGATTGATATCCTATTTTAATAAAAAACATGTTTATTCAATAATAACAGAATTATATTGTAATATTCAAGTATTTAAATTATTTTGCAACTGTTCTTTTTACCATTTTAAAAATAGGATAAATACACAGATTAATTATTCTATGAAACTTAATAAAGAAAAATACATTGAATTATTGTTATTACATTAATAACTATATGTTATAACAAACCAAATTAGGTAAAACAGTTATATGTAGCTTTATATTTACATTTTTATGCTTTGTTTTTTCTTGTTTAATTAAATTTAATATGGTTTTTAGTACATTAACAGCCATATGTTTGTGTATTTTTTTAATGTTGTGTGTGATTGTATATTGTGTTAATTCATCATTTACTCTATATAAATGTCTTTTTCCCAATCTTTAATGAAATTATATTTTTTTTATTTTTCTTTTTCATTGTTTTTCTGATTAGTGTTTTCTTTTATGTTTTCATTAATTTTTTCTTTTTTACGTGTTGCTGATGCTCTATCAGGTATTATTATGGTTGTGGGCGAGTTATAAATTTTTTTTAAACTTTTTAAATGCCAATATCCATGATCAACAACTATGACGTACTTATCATTGTGTAATCGTTCATTTAATTCTTTTACAGTTATTAATAGTTCTTTTTTATCATTTGCGCTTTGTGTAATGTAGTGTACTACTATCATTCCATATTTATCATCCACTCCTGCTTGAAAATTATAATTAAATCCCCATTTGTTATTTTTATCAAGAATGTGATGTGTTTCAGGGTCTACAATACTGATAGGTTGATTTCCTTTTACATTTTCTTCCATGTGTTTGATTTTTAATAATACTTTTTTCAAACTGTTTTTTCGTTTAAAGATTGATTCTAGCATATAAATGCCACTAGCATGCACTATCTTTTTTAAATCTTTTAAAATGGAGTTCAATGTCTTCTTTTAATTCATTTTCAGTGAAATATCTTTCCATTTTAAACCATAATTCATTTTCATCAGTTTCGTGTCGATGCTCCAAAATGAAATCTCTTAAATAATAAAGTTGATCCGCATATAATTTTTTAAAATCATTACAATATCCTTTTAGTATTGTACCATCATGATAAATTATATTTCCATCCATTAAACCAGTTTTTAGAGAAAAAATCTACAATGAATTTGTCAAATTCATCGATTAAATAATCATAATCATTAATAAACTCATTTATGCTACTTTTTCCTGGCTTTTTGCAATCCAAAATGAAATTACAGGTGTCATCGTTTCTTGTCCACCAGTTTTCTAACTCTCTACAACTTATTATTTTATTTAAATGTCCCCATTGTACAAAAGGCAACATAATATCTGCAGTATAAATCCTTGGTCTGTCTGAACCTCTATTTTTTTTAAAATAATGGGGATTTAATTCTTTAAATATTTGAAATAAATAATATAATGTGTAAAATTCATGTGTTTTATCTATATTATCGCCAAGATTCTTTAAAGTATAATAACTCTGATATGTAGTGTTCATTTTTAATTTCACCTATATTTTAGTTTTATTATACAACAAAAAAAAACACAATGTTATATTTTAAAATTAATCTGAGTTTTTTTTAAAATCGAAAAAAATAAATTATATAAATCACAAAAAATTAGATCGTGAAGTGAATTTATTTTTGTTAGTTTATGTTGTTGTATGTTTAATAATTATGAATTCCTTCAAATATAAATATATTTCTTTTTATTTTAAAATAAAGATTTTTTAAATAGTTATAAGTAATTTAAAGTAATATTAGTAAAGTTTTCATTTTGTAATGTTAAATGATTATTCGTCATTAAAAAATAGAATGTATTAATTATATTTGATTGTTGTTTAATCAAATAACTATTGATAGTTTATTTTTGTCATATTATTTAATGTGTGGTTAAATTAGTAATGCTTGAAAAAAGTCAATAAAACAAAAAGTCAAAAATCAAAACTTATGATTTCAAGTGATGAAAAGTATTACCCAAAAATTATCGGACACTCCCACCTAATAAATTTTTTTATGTATTTTTAATTCCTATTTACAATTTGTTCACAAATCCTATAAAAATCTTAGTATAACCTATATAAACAACATTACTTAAAAACATAAACACCCTAGTTTCTGTGAATATTAATATTCAATAAAATTTATTAATTCTTACTTTAATATTATTATTTATAAAAAATTATGTGATAAATTATGAGCATAAAAGTTAAAAAAAGAAATTATCTTAAAAAAAAGAAAATCAAAGAAATAAAAAATGAATTAAAAGATTATGGCAAATTGCTTCAAAATAAGAAAAATGTTGAAATATTAGAAACCACTGATAACTCATTTATATTAGTGGATGGTGAACCTTACATCATAATTATTGATGGAAAACCGTTCCCAACACTTAAAGCAGCACTAGCTAATGAAATTAAAGGTAAAACTGTAACTGTTGATATGGGTGCTATAAAATTTGTAAGTAATGGTGCTGATATTATGAGTCCAGGAATTGTTGATAGTGACAAAGGCGTTGAAAAAGGAGATATTGTTTTAATAGTTGATGAAACCCATAAAAAGCCATTAGCAATCGGAATAACTTTGATTAGTGGTGAAGAAATGATTAAAAATGATTTTGGAAAAGCTATTGAAACAAAACATTATGTCGGTGATGATATTTGGAACTTTGAATTATAAAAAGGTGAATTAAATGGCTGAATTAAGATATCGTGCTGGGAAAATTAGAGATCCAAGAGTTCATAAAGTCGGAATAATAGCTCTTGGATCCCATCTAGAAAACCATGGCCCTGCTTTACCAATTGATACTGATGCAAAAATAGCTGCTCATATTGCATTACAGTCATCACTTGAAAGTGGAGCTAAATTTTTAGGAATTATCTATCCTGCTTATGAATTAGATGAAATTGATCATGGAGTACATGTTTCCCTTGATGAATTAAAAGATAATATCATTAATACTTTAAATTCCGCTAAAAAATTCTTAAATATTGAAAAAGTTGTTATTGTTAATGCTCATGGAGGTAATATTCCAATTTTAACTGAATTATGGCATATTGAAGAAAAAACAAATCTGGCAATTATTTTAAACAATAAAGTTATCACCTCTGAAGGTCCTCATGCTGGAAGTGGTGAACTTTCAATGGCTAAAGTTTTAGGTATCCTTAACGAAGCAGAAGTTGTAAACCAAGCAAATGTTAATGAATATGAAGAAGTTGGTTTATATGGTTTTAAAAAAGCACGTGAAAATGATTCTAATATAGATGAAGGGGCAAGAGATGTTGAGGAAAATGGTGTTTATGTAGATGAAATCTATGGAAAAAGACTATTTAGTTTATCTATTAATTCTGTACTTTTTGATATTGAAAAATTGTTAGATTTCTAAAATTAAACTTATTAATTTTAATCATCCTCAAGATTAGTCTCCTTTTCTACATCATTACTTGAAGAATCATCCGGAGATTTTGGTTTAGTAGTTTGACTGTCTGAATTAGAATCAGAACTGGAACCATCATCATCTGAATCATCATTGGATGTATCATAATGAACTTCTTGATTTTTACCCTCGTATGATGAAATATCTTGTGAACCATAACTTTGATAGTTAAATCCATCATCACTATTCGTTAAATTTTCAATAGTTGTATTATTAGATGTTTCATTTGGTAAAATAGAAATTTGACCAGTCATAGATGCAAAAACACTAGCTAAACAAAAAGCAACAATTGCAACTATAAAAATTACCAATACTGTAGCAGACCTACTTGTCAATAATAACACCTTGATAAGTTAATTAACTATAATATATTTAATAAGTTATATAAATATTATAGATAGTATGAAAACAATAGCTAAATCAGTGAAAAGTGAAATAAATATCAAGAAATCACACTTTATTTGCAGTTTATTTCCAACTAATACTAAAAAAGAAAGTAAAGAAATCATCAAAAAAATAAATAAACAATATAATGATGCGACTCATAATTGTGTAGCTTATATTGTAAATGATGGAGAAGGTTTTGATGATGATGGTGAACCTGCTGGAACTGCAGGTAAACCTATGATTAATGTTTTAAAAAAAAACGAAATTAAAAATGTAACCGCAATTGTAACAAGGTATTTTGGTGGAATTAAACTTGGAGCCGGTGGTCTTGTAAGAGCTTATAGTAAGGCTGTTCTTGAAGCTATAGCTCAAAGTGTAATTATTGAAGTAGAATATTATGATGTTTACGATTTTATTTTTGAATATTCAAATATTAAACTTGTTGATAATGAAGTTAGAAATAATAATTTAATAATTATTGATAAAGATTATTCAAATAAAGTAATATATTCTGTTATATCTAAAAACAATACAAACTTATCTAAACAATTTAATAAATATGCAGATAAAATAAAAGTCAAATATAAAAATAAAGAAATTTTCAAAAAAATATAAAAAAGAACATGATTTATTGTTCTTCGAATTGATCAGGACCTACAGCACATACTGGGCAGATGTAATCTTCTGGTAATTCATCGCCTTCATATACATATCCACAAACTTTACAAATATAAGCCATTTAAATCACCTAAACCTCTTCAAATAAATCTTTAGAAGCCCCACACATTGGGCATTTAAAATCATCTGGAAGATCCGCAAATGGAGTTCCCTCAACATCTTCATCATATACATATCCACAAATTTTGCATTTAAATTTCGCCATACTAAACAATCTCCATAATATTTTTAAATTTTAATTAAATTTTAATACATATAAAATTTTAGAATTTAATTTTATAATGATACTTAATTAAAATCTTAAACTGTAATAATATTTAAAATTTAATTATAATTACTTTAATATTCTTATTATATAAAACTATTCTAAAGGTTCAAACATAGTTTTTCCAGCACCACATTTAGGGCATTTATAGGATAGTGCAAAATCTTCAAAAAGAGTTCCAGCTGGAACATTTCTACTTAAATCCCCTTTTTCTTCATCATAAATGTAACCACATAATTTACATTTCCATTTAGCCATGATAGTACCTCCAATTATATATATAAAATTAGCATGTATAAATGTTTTATTTAATACGAATTAAAATTTATTCGGAACTTTTAAATGATCTGGAAGTGGTTTAATACGAGCAGGTGTACCAATAGCTAAATAAAATGGTGGGACACTATGAATAACAATAGCTCCTGCAGCTACAATAGCTCCTTCGCCAACCTCAACATTAGATAAAAATGTTGTATTTCCCCCAATTGAAGCTCCCCTTCTTACTTTTGGACCTTGTAAATCATAATTAATCCTTACAGGATATTTATCATTTGTAAAACAAGCACATGGTCCAATAAAAACATTATCTTCTATAACAGAGTTAGTTGGAATATAAACATTAGATTGAATTGAAACATCATTACCAATAATAACATCCCCTTCAATTACAGTATTTGTTCCAATTAAAACATCATCTCCAATATTGGTATTTTCACGAATAACCACATTATGTCCAGTTCGAAAATTATCTCCAATTACCACATCATTATAAATAATCGAATTAGATCTAATTGTATAATTATTTCCAATAACAGGCGGTTTAGAATTTGGAGAATATACTACACCAAACTTAATATTATCCTCCTTTGGAAAGGCAATATTTTGACTAGATTGTGAAATTGGTTTTTTAAAAGCTTCTTCAATAGAATAATCTGAATTTTGAGGTTTTTTCTGTGGAATCACTTCAAAATCATCAGGAATTACTTTTTGAGGTTGCATTTCTTGATAATTAGAATAATCTACATTTTCATTTGATTGTGAAGCAGTTTTTTTCCTATTTTGTGGCTGCCTATCTTCAAGAGATGATGAAAATCTAACCATATTATCAAACCTTTATTTAAATAAAATTAATTTATTGATAAAATTAGTTATGTTTTTTATTAGTATATATATTAAATGGTTAATTTTTTATAAAATTACAAAAAGGGAGGATTTATTTAAAATCCCCATGGAACGCTTCAGTAATATTTTCCCCATTATAATAAACTTCACCATTCTTCATATATTGAATATGATCTCCTGTACTTTTAAAAATCACATGATGAGTTCCCATATCATCATTATACTCTTTAATATAATCATCTGCTTGACCAGACCAAACCCATCCACCATCAGAAGAATTATTTAAGGAATTAGTTTGGTTAGTTTGATTAACAGAAGTATCATTTAAATCAATGAAAATTTTTTTAACTGTATCGTTAGTAACATTTGTTGTATTATTTGTTACATTTACATTATCCTTTATTTTAGAGTTATTATCCATTAAAAAAAATGCACAAACACAAATTATAATTATCAAAATAATAACAACAATTAATGCTTTTTTAAAATCCATATTATCACCTAGTTAATAATTTTAATGAATATCTATTTAAATATTTATATAAAGTGTTGCATAACTAAACAATTATATGTGAATAAAATATGATAAATAACAATCAATATAAAAATATGTTAAAATGAAATAATATTAAATAAAGCGTTTATATTCAATAAAGAAAATATTGATAAACAAACCGAAAGGTATTAAGAAAATAAAATTTAGATAAATATTTACTTTAATATTTAAAAAAAAGTTCTATGGTGAATAATGTATACAAAAGAATTTATTTTATCAGAAGTTAACTCAATTAGACATGAAATTGGTCATGATAAAGTAAATATTTTTATTGAAGATATTTTCTTTAATGAAAATGAATTATGGATAATAACAGAAGATCGACCTGATAAATCCGCTATTATTGGAAAAGGGGGATGGGTTGTTGGTAAATTAAGAGAAAAATTAGGTCTTTCTAGTATACATGTTGAAAGTTATGGAGATTTTTTAACAAAAGAATATCAATTAAAATTATCTAAAAGAACGATTCATAACTTAGATTTAAAAAGCAATGCTTTAGAAAATCTTGAAAAAGTAATTGATGATAGATTAGATAACATGTATGCTTTTGACTTTAATAGTTATTTTGAAAAAAATCAATTTGAAGAATCTGAAAATACCGAAGCTGTAGTTGCTCTTTCTGGTGGAGTTGATAGTAGTTTTTCATTGATTTTAGCTAAAAAATTAGGATTTAATCCAAAAGCTATTACAATAGATTCTGGAACTATTATTCTTCCAAATCAGTATAAAAACAATATTAAACTACTTTGTGAAAAATTAAATATTTCCCATGAATATATTAGAGCTGATTATGGTGAAATCATTAAAGAATCGTTATTGGGAAAAATTCATCCTTGTGGAAAATGTTCTAAAAATACTGGAAAATTAGCTAAAGAATATGCAAAAAATAATGAAATTCCCATTATTATATTTGGAGATATGCTTGCAACAGGTACACAATGTATAAATCTTCAAGATGAAGGAGTATATCGTTTAAACCTACCGGCAAGTTTATCACTAAGCAAACAAGAGATAAAATCATTAATAAGAGAATTCAAATTAAAAGAGTTTAAAGGCTTTGGATGTCCTCTTCTTTATGAAGTTCATAAAAAATATCCTCATTTGAAAAAATACTCAATACAAAGAATACTTAGAGAAACACGTTCATCAGCACTAGAACCTGGTGAAGCATTAGATTTAATCTGGAGTTTCTATAAAACAAAATAAGGTGATAAAATGCAATTTAAGTTATGTCCAAGATGTGGATCTAGAAATGTAAAATGGATTATTCCTCAAAACTGGTCAATGTGGGTATGTCAAGACTGTGATTACACAGGACCTATTATTGAAGGTGATGAAAACTTAGCTAGAGAAATACATGAAAACTATTTAGATTATATAGAAGATGAAGAATAGATTTATGAAATTTATGATACAGAATTAATTAAATTCCCTTTTTCTCAAATTCTTCATTTAAAAATAATTTTATATTATTTCTAGCAATTTCAACCATTTCAGGTGCAGGACCACCCACAACAGATCTAATCTTAACATTTTCAATAGGGTTTAAAGCATTTTGAAGTAAATTATCATCAAGTTCTAGTTTTTCAAATCCTAAACTACATGCAATATCATCAATAAATCTAGAAGTAATATCATCTTCACTTAGATTATTAGCAGTTGCTTCGTTAACAATCCTTCCAACAATTTTATGAGCAATTCTAAACGGTATTTTCTTTTCGCGAACCATAATATCTGCCAAATCAGTAGCTGTTGCAAAATTCTTTCCAGCTAACTTAGCACATCTCTCAACATTAAATTCAACTGAAAGTAACATTTTAGTAACAATAGATAATGTATCTTGAGTTACACTAACCGCATTCCATAAATGAGGAGTAATTTCTTGTAAATCCCTATTGTAAGTATAAGGAATAGCTTTTAAAATCGTTAAAATTGTTACAAGTTCCCCATTAACAATAGTACATTTTGCCCTTGCAAGTTCAGCTACATCAGGATTTTTCTTTTGAGGCATGATAGATGATGTTGATGAATATTCATCAGCCATTTCTATAACTCCAAATTCATAAGTACTCCATAAAATAAGTTCTTCACAAATTTTAGATAAAGTAGTACATAAACTTACTAAATCAAATGTAGTTTCACATATGAAATCTCTTGCCGAAACTCCATCCATAGAATTTTCTAGATATGCATCAAATCCCAATAAATCTGTAGTTAATTGTCTATCAATAGGAAAACTAGTTGTAGCCATAGCTGCAGAACCTAATGGATTTAAATTAACACGCTTGTAAGTATCTTCTAAACGTTCATAATCTCTTTTAAGTGATTGTACATGAGCCATTAAATGATGAGCTATTGTAATCGGTTGTGCATGTTGTAAATGAGTAAAACCTATAAATACATCTTCTAAATGATTTCCTGCAAATTCAACTAATCCCTCAATGAATTCTAAAATACCAATTTGAATTTCAGTAATTTTATCACGAAGAACTAATCTAACATCACAAGCTACTTGATCATTACGAGATTTAGCAGTATGCATAAATCCAGCTTCAGAACCAATTTTAGAAGTTACATAATTTTCAATTGCCATGTGAATATCTTCAACAGATGGATCAAAAATCAATTCATCGTAACCTTCTTCTTTAAGTTGATCCAAAGCTCCTAAAATATTATTTGCTATATCAGAATCAATAATATTTTGCTTTTTCAACATTAAAGTATGTGCAAAATTAGTTTTAATATCTGCTTCAAAAATAATTTTATCAAATTCAAGCGAAGAAGTATATTCAGCAGCTTCATCAGTCATACCTGTTTTAAATCGACCATTTCTTATGTTATCCACTAGAATCCCTTCTTAAAAATAATTAAAAAAAGAAAAAAATTAATTAAATCTATTTTTTCATTTCAGTGTATCCACATTTACCACAAGCAACTCTGTCACCATGGTTAGCCATAAATACACCTTCACCACAACGAGGACAAGTTTGATTTTTTCTTTCAATTTTGTCTCCGTCTACTTTGTAAAGATCAGATTTTTTTACCATATTAACACCTATTCTTCTGCTTCTTCTTCAGTTTCTTTTTCAGGTTCAGTATTTTTAGCTAATACACTTTTAGTTTCAATGTATTCTAAATCTTCAATAGTATCGTAAACTTTAGCATAACCTAACGCTTTAGGTTCACCATAATGAGGTTGTATATTATCTACAACTACTAACTCTTTTTTAGTGTTTAATAAAGCAACTAATTTAGATTTAACATCTAAAAGCTTAGGAGTAGCTTCTCCTTCATAATCAACATAAAATTTAATTTCTTTTCTGTTGAAAACTTTGTTTTCTTTTTCTTCAATAAATTCAATTTCCATTATAAAACCTCTAGTTTATTCTTTAATAAATCCATCAATAAGTTTTTGAGCCATAACCTTAGTATCACAAACTTTTAAAAGGACTAATCCTTCATTAGGCTGACCATATAAAATAGTTGTATTATCATCAGCCATTAAAATACAAGGAAGAACTGCAAGATCTTCTTCCCCAGCTACTGAAATTATATGACATTCGCCATTGTCTGATAATTCAAGAGCTTTGCCTATGGTTTCCCATAGATCATCGGTAATAGTACCTGCTGGATTATTTGCTTTTAAAATATTGTTTGTCCCTATATGTTTATTATCATAATTTTTTCTTTGAATTAAATTATCAATAATTCCAATGTTTGGATATAATCCATGTTTAATAAGATTATTAAAAGTTGCATCACCAACAGAAATTAAAAACTCAGAAGATTTAATTTCATCAATTGCATCTTCAAAGTCAGGATATAACTTACCTAATGGTCTTTTAAGTTCCATTATTATATCTTTATTTAATTCTGCATCTAAACGTAACACAATAAAACCTTCTATCTTACTCTCAAACAGTATTCACCAGGAATTTCAATGTTTAATTCATGAGCTATCTCAGATTCTTCTGGATCAGTTATAATTAAAAGACCACTCCAATTTTCAGAAGTTGGATTTCCACAAGATGGACAACGATCTTTAGTTGAGATCATTTTACAAACGGTACATGCTTTCATTGTTTACCCTTCTTATTTTTTTGTTTAGCTTCCTCAATCCATTCAAATCTACCTAAATTAGGTTGTCTCATAGTAAGACCAATTTTAGTATTTTTAACTGAATTATCCTTAATAGAAAGTGAAACAATCCTAGCTCTAACTAAATCTCCTTCATCTAAAGTTTTATTAGATTCCTTTGCAAGTAAAGCTCCTCTTTTAGAATCATGATTAATATAATCATCAGTCACTTGAGAAACATGTACTAAACCATCCATAGGTCCAATTCTTACAAAAGCACCAAAATCAGCTATTTCAATTATTTCACCATCAATAACCTCTTGTTGTTCAGGTTTGAAGAAAATTGCTTCAAAAACAACATTATGATAAGAAGCTCCATCACCCATAATAAGTCTACCTTCACCAATTTCAATTATTTCATTGACACAGATAAGTAAACCTAATTTTTTGTCTAAATGACCATCATATGTTTCATTTAAGGTTTGAATAGCTACCTCTTTAAGAGGATCATCAAATCTGTAAGGTGGAATTCTTACAGTATCTCCAATTTTTGTTTTGTAATACAAAATAATCCCTCTATTTGTAGTTTTTTAATTTAATAATTATATTTTACCTTCAATAACAATATATTTCTTTTGTCTTAAATATACTACTGTAATTCCATTATCCTTTGCACGCTTTTTTAATTCAATATCATTTGTAGCTAATACTTCAGAAACTCTAAGTAACGCATCATCCACAGTCTCATTTTCCATTAATGAAATATCTTTTATTTCAACTTTTGAAGAATTAGCTAATTTCAAAGCCAAATTTGCATTTAACCTTGTTTTTCCTTTTGTATTTTTTGTTAAACCCTTCAATTCATTGATAACAAAGATTGGAGTTGTTAATTTATAAGAAGGTAATGATTTTTCAAGTTCATTGATAATATCAACATTGAACTGAAAAGGAACCATAAAAAAATTAGTATCAATTACAACTTCTTTAGATTCCATAATTTGCCCTCTAATTATTTAATGATACCGTAACCAATTAATCTCCAACGAGCACCAACTCTACGACTTAAAGCTACCCTATCACCTTTATTTGCACATACGGGTAATTTAAGAGTAACATCAACAATATTTTTCTTAGTTGAAGTAACTACGCCAATTGTAGTTGAAGTACCACAATTAATCATTAATGGTTCTTTAAGTTTAATTGGAGCAACTTCACGTTCTTCTTTAGTACCTACAACACGATCAAGTAAATATGCTTCCATTTTAAAAGCATCTAATACTTCGGGTAATGTACCCTCTTCACCAGCAACAGAACCAGATAATGAATCTGATTTAGTTAAAGATGGATCTAATTTTGTTGCAATACCAACAAGCCCACCAGGACCAATTTCATCAATTTGTTCACCATTTGATTCTAAACCAATAATTTCAGATTTTAAAGTGATTCTTTTACCATTATTGTTTATACCTGGTTTAATTTCAACAGTATCACCAAGTTTAAAAGTACCTTGAACTAAAGTACCACCAATAACTCCACCTTTAATTTTATTAGCACCAGACCCCGGTTTATTAATATCAAAAGATCTTGCTACATGCATCAATGCAGTTTTTTCAGCATTTCTTTCAGGGGGTTGGATTTTTTTAAGCATTGCTTCAATTAAAACATCAATATTAACTCCTTGTTGAGCAGAAACAGGTATTATTAAAGCATCCTCTGCACAAGTACCTTTAACAAATTCCTTAATTTCATTATAACTTTCAATAGCCCTTTCTTTTGAAACAATATCAATTTTGTTTTGAACTATAATAACATCTTTCACACCGATAACATCAAGTGCCATAAGATGCTCTTTAGTTTGTGGTTGTGGACAAGGTTCATTTGCAGCAATTACTAATACTGCACCATCCATAATTGCAGCACCAGATAACATAGTCGCCATAAGAGTTTCGTGACCTGGAGCATCAACAAAAGATACTTTTCTTATTAATTCTGTTTCACTCCCACAGTTTTCACAAATTTTAGAAGTAGTATAACATTTAGGTTCATCACAATCAGGACATTTTCTAAATTCAATGTCTGCATAACCTAAACGAATAGAAATACCTCTTTTTGTTTCTTCACTGTGAGTATCAGTCCAAATACCTGATAATGCTTTGGTAAGTGTAGTCTTACCATGATCGACGTGACCAACTAAACCTATGTTAACATCTGACTGTACTTTCACAGATAACCACCTTTTTCATTATTTTAAATAAAATAAGAAAAATAGTAAAACTATTCTTCCTCTTCATCACCAGTGCCAAGAATTTCAGCTATTGGTTTACTTCCAGCTTCAGCAACAACCGTATTGATTTGTACAATATCTTCAGCAATAGTGTTTCCTCTAACAGTTTTTCTCCTTTTAACACCATCAGCTTTAGGGTGATATCCAATACCACCAGTTAATAAACTTTTAATTCTTCTAGTACCTGAAATATCCTTTTTCATGGTAAAACCATTTTTATCACTACCACCAGTGATTTTTAAAGTGTATCCATCTAAACCAACAAGCCCACCATCAAATTCATCACCAATTAATAAACCATTAAATGCTTTAGTTTCATCAACTTCAATTTGATAGGATTCAGCTTTATCAGATACAACTACTTTGAATGCCATGGTATTCCTCCTTATTTTTTTTAAAAACTCTATTTATTATTCAAAAAGACCAAATTTACCCCATTCAGGATTTTGTTTACGTTTAATATCTAAAAATTCATATAAAGTTTCAAATTCATCTTCAGTTAATTTATCCTTAAATTCTCTTTCAATGAATTTATAATGTTTTTCAGAAACATTAACATATAATTCATCCCCTTCTTCAAAGTGTTTTCCAACAATAGCATCTTTAATAGCCATAGCGACTCTTTGACCTCTAGAAATGCTTGGTAATGTTTCACCTTTATCCTCCATACTAGCTATCATTCCAACAATTTCACCATTTTTATTAATAACAGTTTGACCTTGCTTAACAGTTCCACTTAAAGCTTCAATTCCAATAATAGCAGGTTTGCTCTGGCGAAAAACTAATTTTGGAAGTGAAATAAATTTTGCAGGCTTAACAATAGCATCATAAAATGCTTTTTTCTTAGCTGCTTCTTTTTCTTCAACCCATTCTTCATATTCTTCAATAATTTGATAGATTACATCCCCTTGGAAAAGTTTAACTCCAGAGTTATTTAAATCATCGATAGAATTAGAATGTATGCCTACATTAAATGCAATAATAGCTCCATGAGCTTCATCCTCACTTAAAGCAATTGAAGAATTAATAATATCCCTACGATTTACATCACCAATATTAGCTTCCCTAATTGGAATTTTTAATTCTCTTAATAATTTAACAATAGCTTCAAGAGAACCTAATGTATCAGCTTTAACTAATACGCCTTCATCTTCAGTACTAATAGTAATATCCTCAATTTCTTTTAAGATTTCTTCCTTAACATTTTCTTTATCACTTAATACTCTAAGTGGAGAACCAGAAACGACATCATCTAAATTAGGAGCAGCTATTTTAATACCCGCAGCTGCAACTACTTCATTGAATTTTTGGAATCTCTTTTTAGAATCTCTCATTTCTTCTAGAGGAAGAGGCCTTAAAATAGATCTAACTTTAGTAGTTAATACTTCATTTGAAGAAGACATTAATGCAATTTCATCATTAGTCTTTAAAACTCCATCATAAATAATAGCATCAACAGTGAGTCCTAAACCAACTTCTTCTTTAATTTCTAAAACTGTACCTTTAGCAGGTGCATTTTCATTAATTTCAAGTTGTTCAGTTAAATATTCTTGAGCTAAACCTAAAAGCATAGCTAAAACTTCAATAATTCCTTCACCAGACCTAGCGCTAATCGGAATAATACTAATTTGTGAAGCAAAATCACTTACACGATCAAATCTTTCAGATTGAAAACCCTCTTTGTGAAGTGTACCAACAATTTCATAAATTTTAACATCTAACTCCTGTTTAACACTTTGAGCTTGTTGATTAAAAGTCTCTTTAAAAGAAGCACATTCATGAGTTTCCCAACCAAAAAGTCTGTCAACTTTATTAGCTACAACAATAAATGGAGTTTTGTACATTTTAAGAATGTTTAATGCTTCAAATGTTTGTGGTTTGAATCCATCATTAATATCCACAATTAAAATAGCTAAATCAGCTAATGCTCCACCACGTTTTCTTAAACTAGTAAATGCCGCGTGTCCAGGAGTATCAATAAAAAATAAACCTGGAATTAAGTCTTTGATAGATAATTTTGATATAAAATTCCCACAGATTTCTTCAATAGTATCATTAGGAATTTCTGTAGCGCCAATGTGTTGTGTAATACCACCTGCTTCTTTATCAGCAATAGTACTGCCTCTAATATAATCTAACAATGTAGTTTTTCCATGGTCTACATGTCCTAAAACTGATACAATCGGGGATCTTATTTTCATAGTAATCTTTCTTAATAATAAATATTTAAATTATAAATTTATTCATAAATTAAATTGTTATCGATGATTTTATAATCACAAATCTCGTCTTCATCAAAGAAAAGACCAATTTCTCTTTCTGCAGAAGCTGGAGAGTCTGAAGCATGAATAATATTCCTTCCCATATCCATAGCAAAGTCTCCTCTAATAGTTCCAAGATCTGCTTCTAAAGGATTAGTTGCACCTACTATTTTCCTAATTGTGGAAATAACTTCTTCTCCTTTAATCACCATAGCTAATGATGGTGAAGAAGTAATATATTCAACCAAACTTGGGAAAAATGGTTTTTCAGCATGTTCTCCATAATGAGTTTTTGCTAAATCTTCATCGATTTGAATTAATTTAACAGCAATAACTTGAAGACCTTTATCTTCAAAACGGGAAAATATTTTACCCATAAGACGTCTTTGAACAGCGTCTGGTTTCATCATTACAAAACTTTTTTGAATCATTCTTTAACCCATTTAACTTTCCTTGGAACTCTTCCAAGCTTAATCATGTTTTTTTCACATTTACTGCTACAAAAGAAATAAATAGTACCATCTTTTTTAACATACATTTTTCCAGTACCTTCTTCTATTTCTTTATGACAGAATGAACAAGTTCTCATGCTCTTACACCTTCTTAAGGAGTTCTAATTTCCTTAGCTTCTCTAATTGTATCAAGTAACATTAAAATGTCGCCTTCTCTTACAGGTCCCATAATGTTTCTTGTTAAAATTCTTCCTTTATCTCTACCATCAAGGATTCTGCATTTAATTTGCATTACCTCACCAGTCATTCCAGTTCTTTTTAAAACTTCAATGACTTCAGCAGGAGTTCCTTCTTCCATCTATAATCACCGCGAAATTACTTAAAAGAATTTATTTATTCTTTTAATTCAGCAACTTTTTCTACAATTTCACTAACAGCAGCTTCAGCATCTCCAGCATCAACAATACATGCAGATGCAGTACCAACAGTTAAACCTGCAGCTCCACCAACTTGTTCTTTGGTAGGTAAGTAAACATAAGGAATTTCTTTTTCATCAGCAAGAACTGGTATATGAGCAACAATTTCAGCAGGATCAACATCCTCTGCAATAACAACAAGTGCTGCGTCTCCTCTTTCAATAAATTTAGTTACTTCATTAGTTCCTTTTGCTACTTTACCAGTAGCTTGTGCTGTTTCTAATGCTTCTTCAGCTTGTTTAGCTAATTCTTCAGGTGTGTCAAATTTTACATAAATTGCGTTTGCCATAATATATACCTCCTTTTTCATCTGGCTATGCCATCCATAGGCAGATATTATAATTCATATGAATCATAATATTCGTAATTATATATAGTTATATTATTTTTTAACTATAGAAATTACTTAAATTATTCACTGAACGAATAATTTAATATAGTTTTTAATAATACTAATTCTTGAACAATTCATATATCACTAAATATAATCCCGTAAGAAAAAAAGAGGGATTAAACTTTCAATACAAATACTTCTGAATTTCATATAATTTTTAGCAAAACTAAAAATAAAAATTTAGTAATTAATGAAATAATTCTAGAGAACTAGACAGAAATATATATCCCATTCATCATTAATAAATGTTATTAAAAAAAGTAAATTTCTGAAGCTAATTTAAAGTTTAAATAAAAAATAAAATTATAAAAAGTAAAAGAGATAGTAAAAAATACTATCACGAAAACATTGAAAAATCTATTTAATAGCTAATTTAACGTCTTCTGCTTTTACAGTTTTTCTACCAGCGTGACGTGCAAAACCGACAGCTTTGATAGCGATTTCGTTACCACAATCTTCAATAGCTTCAGTTAATGCAATTTTTGCATCATCGCTTACTCTTTGTGCACCAGCATTTTTTAATATTCTGCCTACAGGAGCTACAGGTAATTCCATAATTTACACCTCTTTTTTTTGTTAATTATTAATTTATCTTTGTTATATATAAATATATTGGTTTATTGTTGTTATTTCTTGATAATTTCAACATTATAAACAAAGAAATTTTAATATGATTATGGCAAACAATATTTTCAAAAATCTTTTTCAAAGAATAGCTCAAATAAAAAAAATAGTTAATTAGTATTAATAAAAACTAAATTAAAGAAAAAAAATAAAATAAGAAAATATTACTTATTCATTAGGATTTCTCTTAAAACATCAATATCTGCTTCTACTTCACTTGGTTTACTACAAGCATCAATTGCAACATTTGGATCTTTGAGTAAATGGCCAGTAACTACACAAGTGATAGTTTCACCTTTGTCAATAACTCCTTCATCAACAAGTTTTTTAAGTCCAGCAATAGATGCTGCTGAAGCAGGTTCTACACCAATACCTTCAGTTCTTGCAAGTAATTTTTGAGCATTTAATATTTCTTCATCACTTACAGTTTCAGAATATCCATTAGAATCATAAATAGCATTTAATGCTTTAATATCACTAACTGGAGCCCCAATACGAATTGCAGTAGCTATTGTTTCTGGATTTTCAACTGGGACTACTTTTTTTGCACCTTTTTTAAATGCATTAGTAACTGGACATGCACCCTCAGCTTGTATACCTGTCATCATAGGAATATCTCTAACAAATCCTGCTTCATAAAACTCACTAACTCCTTTCCAAATAGCTGAAATGTTTCCTGCATTACCTACCGGTAAGATAATCCTATCAGGAGATTGCCAGTTTAAATCTCTAAGAATCTCATATCCAATAGTTTTTTGTCCTTCTAACCTATAAGGATTAATTGAATTAAGTAAATAAAGATGTTTTTCTAAAGCAAGGGCAGTCATTGCTTCTAAAGCCTCATCAAAGTTTCCATTAATTGACATTACCTCTGCACCATGGAACATTGCTTGAGCTAATTTTCCTAAAGCTACTTTTCCAGAAGGTAAAAATACAATACAACGTAATCCAGCTCTAGCTGCATAAGCTGCAAGAGATGCAGAAGTATTTCCAGTTGAAGCACAACCAACAGTAGATACACCTAACTCTATAGCTTTGGTCATTCCAACAGTCATTCCCCTATCTTTAAAACTTCCAGTTGGATTAGATCCCTCTACTTTGACATATAAATTAACACCAAGCTCACTACCTAACTTGCCACATTTACAAAATGGAGTTCCTCCTTCATCTAGAGAAACAATTTTAGTTTCATCTACTGGAATACATTCTTTAAATTTCCATAAAGTGTCTCTTCTACCCTCAAATATATCACGAGATACATCAATATCCACAACAAGTTCAAGTACAGAACCACACTTCTCACAAGTGTAAATTACATTATTATCATCATATTCTTCGCCACAAGAAACACATCTTATCATAAAATCACATTATTATTTTTTAATATATTTAATATAAAAATTTTATCTTAACATTGATAATACAAATTCTGCAAAAGGAATCGTAATATAAACCTCAAAAATTCCTGCAATAACCATTAAAATACAAGAGATAGCTAATATTATCACTGCTTCTTTCAATTTATCAAAATTTTGATTAAAGGAAATATTAAATCTAGTTAATAATTTTTGGTTTTTTGTTTTAAATAAATCCTTTACAAATTTATAAATAAAATTAAAAAGTACAAAACCCGCAGCACAGGCTAAAATACATGAAGAAAATTCAAAAATCCCATGAGGAATAATTAAAAGAGCTGTTATGAAAAAGTCATTGGAATTAGCTACATAATAACCTGTGAAAAATCCATTGAATGCTAAAACTAATGCAGAACTACAAAAAATTATTCCATAAGCAAACATCATAAATACTATTTGAATATTATTTGAAAAAATATTTTGAAACGTTAATTTAAGAACACCAGTTTCAACTTTATTATTTAAATCTTCAACAACAGGATTTAAATAAAACTGTAAATAATGTTCTAAAAAATACCCTAAGATTAAAGAGATTAAAAGTATTAATGTTGCTGATATGATAGCTATTTTATTTCGTTTAAAAGCTAAAATAATTTCATTTTTTAAATTAAACATTATATCAAAGTTTTAGCAATTTCATGAGCTTCAACTTGCTTATCTTTTAGCTCATCAAAGAATTTTTCCATTAATTCACTAGTTCTTTCTTTACAGTCACCACAACGTAAAACCCCATTTAAACAGTCTTGGCGAATTTTTTCAAGTTCTTCATCATCATCAATTAAGTGATAAACAAGCATTTCATAAATTACACATTTATCAACTTCCCCCCCTAATTCTTGTTGTTCTTTTAAACTTTCTCTTCCACCAGTTTTAGCTGTTTTAACTTTTTTAGATGCAGTTTTACTATCTTCATTTAGATAAATTGCTGTAGATGGTTTAGAACTACTCATTTTATCCCCATTTAAACCTGTTAAAAACCTATGATAAGTTGAAGATGGAGTTAGAAATCCAAATTCATCATGTAATTTATGAGAAATATCTCTTGTAAGTCTGATATGTGGATCTTGGTCGATTCCAACTGGAACAACAACCCTTTTAGGACCTCCAAATTCCCCAATTTGTGGAAGTAAAATATCTGCAACTTGAACAATAGGTGCTTGAAGATGAGCTATATTAGTTGATGGAGTAAATCCATAAATAGATTTAAGCTCATTAAAATTTGTTTTTCTTGAAGATTTAAATGTTAAATCCTGTAATTGTTTATTTTGAGATTGAAGATAAACATTAACATTGTCTTTTTCTAAATCAAGACCAAGCGCAATCCAATTAGTTAAATATTCGTCAATAGCAATTTGACGAGCCTTATCAAAACTCATATCGCGAGCTGCATATGATTCTAAATCTGCAATTGGAAGGGATAACATTGCTCCTTTTTCTTGATACCATTTTAATTGATCAACTACCATTTTATGACCAATATGCATTTGTCCACTTGGCATCATTCCACTAACAACTGCAAAATCCTTTTTTTGATTAATCAATTCATTAATTTTATCAAAATCTCTATGTCCAAATACAACTCCTCTTTTCATTAAACGTTGAGGATTTTTAATATCTAATAATAAATCTGAAATCTTTGAAATACCAAACTTATTAATTAATTTATCATAATCTACACTTGATGATGCCCATGGATCAATCAAACTAATCACCTTAAAACCTATAACTACATTAAATTAATTTTGGCATAATAATAACGAATAAATATTGAACTTATATTAATAATTTTGAAGCTATTTTTAATTTAAACTAAGGTCTTGTCCATTCAATATTGTAATAAGTAATATCAAAATCATCATCGACAATAGCTAAAAGAAGTTTTTTATTAACACCATGTGAAACTCTAACATAACTTGCAAAATCTAACACATTAATATCATATGTTTCATAAATAATTTTAACTAAATAATCAGAATGATCTTGACCAGGACCTCCTCCTCGATTGTATAAACGGAATTCAGAACCGTATTTAAATCCTGTTTTAATGACAAAACCTCGATTTTTCAAATCCCTATAAACAACATATTTAGAATAAATATTTTGTTCTTTTAATAAGTCAACTAAATAACTTATACTACAATTAATATCGTCTTCATAAATATTTAAACGGCCTTTTTCTAACAAATAGCATGCTTCTATTAATGAAAGATACAAATAATCATGTTCAATTTTACCAAACATGCTTTTTTCATGTAAAGCAATTGGTCTTTTACTTCCTTCTTCAATTTTAATAGATACTATATCATTAGATAAATTTCCACGCATTAAAACACCGCAAAAAGAATAAAATTATATTTAATGCAATATATTATGAATTCAATATTATTTAAATATTTAGTAAAAAAAGAAAAAAAGTTAAATTCTAACAAAAATATTGTTAGCCATTTCTAATGGAATATTTAACTCATCATTATCAACCTTAATCACATAAGATGATTTATTGCTATCAGAAGAATATTCATATTCAATATTCAATCCTACATGAAGTCCTAACTTACTAACATTATCTAATAAGTCATCATTACCTCTAATAAATGAAATTACACCATTAGTATCTGCATTTAATTCAGATATAGACAATAAATTGAATTTTCTATTAATAATATTATCAAAATCTGTTTCAGAATAACATTGTTGACAACTTTCAAAATCAAAATCACAAGCTGGAATTATATTATCATCTGGACATAAATCAGGATTATGTAACATAGTACAAAGAGCTCTTTCTGCTTCATCAGATAATGTATGTTCCATTTTACATGCTTGATCATGGACATTTTCTTCTTTAATTTTTAAAATATCCATTAAGAATTTTTCAAGAATTCTATGTTTCCTAGTAATTTTTTGAGCTATTTTTAAACCTTCATCATTTAAAGAAGCACCTTTATATGGTGTGTAAGTGATATAGTTAAGTTTTTCTAATTTTTTAAGCATTTGAGTAACACTACCAGGAGCAATACCTAATTCCCTAGATAATTTAGTTGTAGAAACTTGTTCACCATTACTTCCATTACGATAAAGAACTTCTAAATATTCTTCTATATTCTCACTAATCTTGGAGTCAGTCATGGAAAATTCCCTCATTATTTATTAATAATTAATATTAAGTATTAATGAGTATAAAAAAGTTTTGATTAACCTAAAGATGGGACTGTCAATTTGTTAGGTCTTGATTTCGGTTTTCGATCCAACCATTTTTTCTTGACATAATATAAGCAAACATGCCTTCAGGAGTTCTATAAATTCTTTTTGTGTGTTTATCTAATGTATTGCCCAAATAATTTTCTAATTTATTATTAGTTCCTTCTAATTTTCCTTTAAAAGGATTTTCTAAGAATTTTAGAAATTTTCTATATTCTGGGAAAAAGTTTTTATTTAAATATTCAGATAAAAGTTTAGGAAACCCTTTTAATTCATTTTTTAATAAATCGATATAACGAATTGCTTTTTTGAAATTTTGTTGGTTAAATAATTCGTAAAATAATTCAAGATATTCTTTTATTTCTTGTTCTAAGCATATTTTTTTGTCTTTAATTAATTTTTTAATTTTGTAATCTGAGAGTTCAGAATGTTTTATTTTTAATTCCTGCTTGTAATTTTCCACGGTTTTATTAATTTCAGATTGCATGACTTCTAAAATATTTTTATATAAATGAAATATGCAATGTTGATGAACGAATCCTAATTCATTCATTATTTCATCATATCCTTGTTTTGAATCATGTTACTATTGCTTTACGGTATTTTAATGGAATACTTTTTTTAATAAAATTTTTAACAGTTTTATTTGATTCATTATTATGATATAATGGCATGCTACGGGCATGTTTCTTATTGTATCAAATATATCGAGTCTATAACCACCATTTACCTTCTATTCTAATCCATTGTGCGTCATAACCAAAATATCCTGAGAGTTCTGATTCCTCATCACACCAATATAGTGAATCACCAAAAAATATGTATTTTCTAATGGATTCATAAGAGATATTTAATGATATATAATTCATTAAAATCATTTTTAAGATTTCTTATATGATTTCCATCCATGTTGGAGTAATCTTTTTGCTTTATTATTTTAGTATTATTTTGAAAAATTGCAGTATTTTTCATAATATTTAGAGAATTCTGATTGACATTTTCTTTTACAATCATGGCATTCATATCTTTTTATTTTTACCTTAACAGCTAAACCAGATTCTAAGTACAAAATTCTCCAATTAAAATCTTTCTTAATAACTTTTTTAGAACCACAATGTTTACAAAAAGGATAACGCTCTTCGATTTCACCATTTTTATTAACAAAATAATTATCATCCAATATTGATTCAATAGGATAGAATTAATTGAACATAGCATTTTTCAACAAAGCTTTTTCCATCTAAAAACCCTTTTCGAATAGGATTTTTAAAATCACCGATAAATATATATTGTTTGCCATCCAATCTAAGATATGGAAGGCATT
>NZ_LWMU01000135.1 GCF_001639275.1 Methanobrevibacter oralis | reverse complement strand
ATTCTGCAACAACAAAAAATTTTATAAAAAAACAGCATCAAAGCAACAGAGTCCATTGCAATTGTAACGGATTTAAAACCAGGATATGATAAAATAATGAGAGAAATTGGATTTGATCACCAACACTGCACATTTCACTTAAGTATTATAATATCAATGAAGAACTTAGAGAAGAACTAAAGCAAATGCGCAAAATGAATATGAAAGCAATCTAAAAAAAAACAAAACCCTAAACTACTCAGAAACACAAATCAAAAAAACAATCCAAAAAAAACAGGGATAAACAACTACAAAATATGAAATCAACGAAAATATTATAAGCATATTTTTACAATATTATTCAAAAAAGAAACCTACGAAAAAGCAATATGAATACATCAATTTCCTAAAAGAAAAATTAATAAACTTATCCACCAATCATAATAAAATACTTAAAGAAAAAATTCTTCCCAGAATTACAAAAAATACATTACAATTCCTTAAAAAAAGACACAAAGGAAAACTAGATTCTACTAACAATCAAATAGAAAATTACATTGGAAATACAATGCCCAAACCATACAAAAAGAAATTTAGAACATTAGAAGGAATATTCAATCAGATAATGCACCAAAAAGATGGCTGAATCGAAAAACGAAAACAAGAGCTAACAAATTGACAGTCCCCAATTATCTTCTTTAACTATTATTTGTATTTCTTCTTGGTTGTCTGTTAGTAGTCTAGGCAGTTCTTCTTTTATGTTTCCAATCAATGTGTTGATGTTGGTTTTGTATACGTATTTGTATTTTGTTGTTTCTTTTGGTTTTCTTGTCATTTGTTTTTTTTGCCTCGTTTTTAAGTCCCATTAGTTTATATTGAATAAGTATATATGTGTCTATATAGAAGTCCCTGTTCTATTATTATTTTCTTTTTTTTCCTGTGTTTTTTTTTATCTGTCATAATCATGTTTCTATTGTCCATCTATCACCGTTATAATATGTTTTAATTCTTCATGATGTTGCTATCTCTTTTGGAATGTTGGTAAATACAAATAAAAGAACCAAAAATAAGAAAAAAAATAAGCTATTAAAAACCATTTGCTTGATAGCAATGGTATAATCATTTAGCAAAAACTATAATTACTATTTTTTTTGAGTGTATGTGTGTAATAGTTAATTATTAATAATTTTTGATAGTTATCTGAATAAATAGTTTATTATAGTTTTAGACAAAAAATATTTATATTAAATGTGACTAAAATAGTAATATGAGTAGAAATGCTTATATTAATAAAGATATCCCACTTTCTAAAATTCATGAAGTTAAAGCTGATTTAAAGCATTA
>NZ_LWMU01000134.1 GCF_001639275.1 Methanobrevibacter oralis | reverse complement strand
TTTTTTGATTATTTTTTTTGCGGATTTTCCCTTGCACAAAGAACAGAATCTTTTATAAAACTCATCATATTTAATTTCATATTCATTTACAACATCATCAATATTTCTAATTGCATTAACTAACTCATCATTATTTTTTATAAGAGGACCTGGTAATTCCTTTTCCATATTTAAATATAATCCCCTAACATTTTCAACATAATGATTCAAATCAGGAACAAAAAACAAAATAGGTCTTTTTGAATGAGCATAATCAAAAAACACACTAGAATAATCAGTAATTAAAATATCAGAAATCACATACAACTCCTGAATATCATCATAAACAGACAAATCAAAAACAAAATTTTTCAATTCATCATCAATTCTAAGATTTTCAGAAACTAAATGATGCATCTTTAACAACAAAACATAACCATCATTAAACTCAGCAAACATCCTTTTTAAATCAATTTCCAAATTAAAATAATGCTCCCAAGACTCATTCTGCTCATCATCTTTCCAAGTCGGCGCATAAAGAATAACCTTCTTATCAACAGGAATATTCAACTTAGACTTTAAACTATCCACAAAATCATCACTACAATTAAAGAAAATATCATTAATAGGATAACCATACTCTAAAAACTCTTTATTAAATTTAAAAGCACGCTTAAAAATTTCTGAAGAATACTCATTAGAAGAAATCAAATAATCCCAATTTCTAGACTCACTATAAAAATTCTGCCTACCCTCAACCTCAGGACCAGGAATAGAAATATCAAAACCCAACTTCTTAAGAGGAGTACCATGCCAAGTTTGCAAATAAACATTACCCTGCCTTTTAGTATGAATCGGAAAAATAATATTATTCACCCAATACTTAGCCTTAGCAAGATACTTATAATAATCCCCTGCTTCAAACCTATCAACAATAACCGGATCACCCGGAATAACACCTTTATCCTCACCAGAATAAGCCCAAACAAAAGTATACTTCTTATCCAAACCCATATCCAACATAGCCTCATAAATATACTTAGGATTACCACTATACGATTTACCAAAAAAACTCTCAAAGAAAACCAAATTCTCATCTAAAGACTCACCCAAAGCACGATTATAAATACTACGACCTTTAGCAATAGTATAAGACTTACTCCAAGCAGACTCCGTAGTAACCCACAAAGCAAAAGAATATTTATTTTCAGTAGCATAATAAGAAAAAACATTCCCACCAGAAAACAACTTAATCAAAAAACGATCCTCATCATTCTCAAAACTCTTAAAATTAGACAAATCAATCAAACTCTCATAATAAACATCACCATCATAAACACGAATATAAAAATCCAACCTCAAATTCAAAACCCTATC
>NZ_LWMU01000133.1 GCF_001639275.1 Methanobrevibacter oralis | reverse complement strand
TATAGTTTTTCTCTAAAAATTTTTACCATATAGGTTTAGCCAATTTTCATAAAATGATTTGAAGCCAATAATTTCATAAAATTTATCTTTAAATAAGTTAATTAACTGATTTTCGGTTGTATAATATGTTTTATATATTGTTTTTTTAATTACTCTCCATACATCTTCTATTGGATTTAAATCTGGACAGTAGGGTCTTAAATAAATTAAATTGATATTTAATATTTTTACTGCTTTTTGGATCATTTTTGCAGTATGAATTCTTGCATTGTCTAATACTATATTAATTTTCTTTTCTTTACTTATTATCTCTTTTATTAATGGATTTTCAAGATTTTGTTTAATATTTTTTCTTTTTCTGTTATCTATTTTTGTTTTGTTGTTGGGATCTTCTTTATTGCAAATTCTTTTAATTGATTTTAATGATTTTTCCTTTGATTTATCATCATATAATTTATTATTGATTTTATTTATTAATTCGTATTCTGAAGATAGTTCTTTTTTTAATTCTTTTTTAATGTTTTTTTCTAATAAATTTGGATGATTTATAGCTTCGTATAATAATTTACGTCCTTGTTCATTTTCCATGTTTAAAATACGGAATTTGCATAATGATATTAAAAAGGTAAATGCATTTGATTTTTTTGTTTCTTCAACATATGGTTTGCAATTTATTGATTGATAACCTATCATGTTGATTTTTATTCTATTGGGAATTTTTGGAATTATATTTTTGTTTTTGGATTTATAAAGAATTTTTGAAGTATTTGGAGTATTTTGACAGGCTGTTTCATCCAAAATAACTAAAAATTCATTTTCCAGATCTATGTTTTCTAAGTTTTTTTTAGATGTTCTTCAGCATCTTTTGGACGTGAAGAATACTTAATGAAAGGTTTTCCATAATTTAAGCCTAATTTTTTACGTACAATAGTCCAAACAGTTTTATAATCATGATTTACACCATATAACTCTTTGATAAGTTTTTGAACATCATCAATAGTATATGATTCCTCGCTAGAAGTAATAATTTCTTTTAATTCGACTAATTGTTCATTAGTTAGTTTTGGTTTACGCCCACAATTATGGTAATTTGAATACAAACCTTCTAAACCATTTTCATTATAATTTTTCACCCAACGTTCCCCAGATTTTCTACTTGCGTGAACATAATTAGAAGCTTGAGAAATCGTTTCACCCTGATACACCATACTTATAACAAGTAACTTTCTATACATGTTATAAGAATCTTTATATTCTTTCATAACCTCTTTAATTTCATCCAATTCAAGATGTCCTTCAATTTTTTTGCTATTTTTTACCATGAATATTAATTTGTAATTTATATGGTATAAACTTTTCGAGAAAAACTATA
>NZ_LWMU01000132.1 GCF_001639275.1 Methanobrevibacter oralis | reverse complement strand
TTAAGTTTGATTAAGTATTTATAAGATGGAAGACAAATAATTATATATGAAATCAAAAATCAAATGCCTTCTGTATCTTAGATTGGTTGGCGGGGCTTATATATTTATCGGTGCATTTAAGGATCCTGTTCGAAAAGGTTTTTTTGGTTGAAAAAGATTTTGATGACAAAATTTATCCTCAATTAATTTTACCTATTGAGTCTATTCTCGATGATAATTACTTTGTTAATAGTCAAGGAATTGTAGAAGAACGTGAACCTTATTGTAAACATTGTGGTGCTAAAAAATTTTCTAGAAAAGGATATAATTGGAGATTACTTTATTTGGATGATGGATCTCCGGTTAGAATTAAAGTTAAGAGATATAAATGTAAAAAATGTAAAAAGAAATTTCAGGTGGAGTTTACAGAATATTGGGGGAAATTCTCAAATTATTCCAATAAAATGAAAAACAAAGCAAAAATACTATTGCAACATGGATGGAAATCATTAAGAAACCTTGGAAATGATTTTAAAACATTATTAAACTTTAAAATATCTCACGAATCTGTTAGAAAAGCATTACAAAATGATGATGCATTATATTGGTTAAACGAAGAAGTTGAACTCTCAGGATATTACGGTTACGACGCTCAATGGATTAGAAATAAAAGAGAATGGATATACAGATTAGAATTATTCTATATAATCAATAATATGCCCGTAGCATGCATTATATCAAAAAAAGAAACACAAAAAAAATAATCTATGATTTCATAGACATCTCAATCCCCTTAAAAAACCGCAAAGCAATAATAACAGATTTAAAAGAAGATTATGAACCAATAATGAAAAAATTAGGCTTCGCACACCAACACTGCACATTTCACCTAATTAAAAACATGACAACAAACTTAAAACAAAAAATAAACGAAGAATTAGACAAATACGAAGCAGAATTAAGAAAAACCCAACCAAAAATCTCCAAAAATAAAATCAAAAAAATACGCAAAAAGAAAAAAGAAGAAATAACAAAAGAAATCAAAGAATATATTGAATTATTTTATGAATTATTCCATCAACAATCATTCAAAAAAGCAAAAAACTATATAAAACTTTTAAAACAAGAATTAAAGAATTTTCCAAAGATAATGCAAGACTACTTAAACAAAAATTTCTTCCCAGTTTACAAAAAATACTTAGTTTTCCTTGAAAAACCATTCATCAAAAAATTAGAAAGTACCAACAACAAACTAGAAAATTACTTCGGAAATACACTAGATAAACACACAAAAAGAATTTATAGAACACCAGAAGGAATATTTAACTACATCATGGCAAGAAAAAATGGTTGGATAGAAAACCAAAAAAAAGTCCTAACAAATTGACAGTCCC
>NZ_LWMU01000131.1 GCF_001639275.1 Methanobrevibacter oralis | reverse complement strand
AATAACTCTAAATAAAGACTATACATATGTATTTGGAGATAATGCGATAATAATTAATAAACCTTTAACTATTGATGGTAAAAACCATGTACTTAACGGAAGATTAGCTACACGAATATTCTGGATAAGTGGCGATCAAGTCACATTAAAAAATATAAGATTCATAAATGCTAATAATACTCAAACAGATTGGGGTGGTGCCATTTACTGGTTTGGAGATAATGCTAATTTAGAAAATTGTTACTTTAAAAATAACCACGCACGTAAACTTGGTGGTGCTATTTACTTACATGGAACACAAGGCAATATAAAAAACTGCACTTTTAACAATAACCATGCAGAAAAGGGTGGTGCTGTTTATTGGAATGGTAATAATGGTAAATTAAGTGCTTGTTCTTTTAATAATAATCATGCAGATGAGTATGGTGGTGCTGTTTATTGGCATGGTGCTAATGGTTTTTTAAGTGCTTGTTCTTTTGTTAATAACCATGCTAAATGGTATGGTGGTGCTGTTTATTGGACTAGTGCTAATGGTAAATTAAGTAGTTGTTCTTTTGTTAATAACCATGCAGATGAGTATGGTGGTGCTGTTTTTTGGGATGGTAATAATGGTACTTTAAAGGATTGTTCTTTTGTTAATAACCATGCTAAAATGTATGGTGGTGCTGTTTGTTGGTGGGGTGCTAATGGTTTTTTAAGTGCTTGTTCTTTTGTTAATAACCATGCAGATGTTGCTGGTGGTGCTGTTTATTGGCATGGTGATAATGGTAAATTAAGTAGTTGTTCTTTTGTTAATAACCATGCTAAATGGTATGGTGGTGCTGTTTATTGGCATGGTGATAATGGTTTTTTAAGTGCTTGTTCTTTTAATAATAACCATGCAGAGAATTATGGTGGTGCTGTTTATTGGACTAGTGCTAATGGTAAATTAAGTAGTTGTTCTTTTATTAATAACCATGCAGAGAATTATGATGGTGGTGCTGTTTTTTGGAATAGTGCTAATGGTAAATTAAGTAGTTGTTCTTTTGTTAATAACCATGCTAAATTTAAAGGTAATGTTATTTACTGGTTTGAGCCAGGTGATATATTTGCTTGTACTTTTAGTGTATTTCGTCCTAAAAATACAAACACTGTTACTGTTAATAACTTAATTTACTACAGAGATAATAATTACAATGTTAATTACTATGAAAATGGTAATAAAATCCTTAATAGTGGGATAAATAAGAATATTACTTTTTCTAATTTAAACAGTGGAAAACACACTATTAAAATGATTTATAAAAAAGATGGTAATGATTTGACTAATGATTTAATTATTACTGGTGATTCTTATTTAAATTCTAATAATGTGTATATGTTTTATAATGATGGGACAAAATATAAGGTAAAATTAACAGACTACAAAGGAAAACCTTTAATTTATAAAAATCTTCAAATCACAATCAAA
>NZ_LWMU01000130.1 GCF_001639275.1 Methanobrevibacter oralis | reverse complement strand
AGGATCCTTAAATGCACCGATAAATATATAAGCCCCGCCAACCAATCTAAGATACAGAAGGCATTTGATTTTTGATTTCATATATAATTATTTGTCTTCCATCTTATAAATACTTAATCAAACTTAAAATTAAAAATAAAAAATATAACAGAACATATATTCAATTTACAAAATTATCAGAGATGCATACTAAAATCAAAGTAAAATTAATTGAAAAAAAAATCTTAAAAAAAAATAAAAAAAATAAAAAATTAAAATACCTAACCATAACCAGTATATAAATTTAACGAAAAATAAAAAACTAAAAAACTAAAAGAAGACTGGAAAAAGGACTTTGTAAAAATAAACACTAAATATCAACAAAAGTCCTAACAAATTGACAGTCCCAGAAAAAGGGGCACTTTCAAAAACTTGAGTGATTTTTAGAAAATCGCGTTGTCTTCGTCCCAATACATTAGTTTTAAGTCAAATCTTTTTAAAATTCCTTTTTCCGATTTGAATAATTTTTTGATATGTTTGGGAAAGTTTTTTAGGAAGTAGTTTTCTATTTTTATTCGATGTTATTGCTATTTTTGAATCATTCAGGTGATTTGTGATTTTTTTTTGAATTCTGGAATTATTAATTTTGAAGTTAAATCTTGAATAATTTGGGGGAATGTTGGATTTCAAATAAAATAGTTGATTTCTTTTTTCTTGTGCTTCATTTATTGATTCTGCGTTGATAATGTTGAAAAATAATTGTTTATAGTTGTGTATTATTTCTATTTCTTCTTTAGATTCGTTATTTTCTTTAATGTAGTTTGTTTTTCTCTGTTTATTAATTGTTTTAAGTGGAATGTGCAGAATTGTTGTTTTACTCCTAATCTATCAATTGCAATTCTATATTCTGTTTTTAAATCTGTTATAATGCATTTTTTATTTTGATTGTGCAGTGTTTGATTTAAGAAGTTGTATATGTTGTTTATTGTCTCTGAATTGACCAATTCTCTGGAAACTATTGTATTTAATTCTAGGTCGAATAAAAGCTAAAAGGTACTTCCATTCGCCTTTTTGTTTAATCCAAAGACTGTCAAACAAGTAATATCCTGAAAGAGTCCAATTTTTATGCTTAATTTCATAATTAGAGTTAAAAAATGATGTTTTCAATACTTTGATTGGGAGATTTCAATGTTATGCTCTTTTTTTAATGATTTACGAATCTTATGTAGACTTCCACTAAAAATAACTGTATAAATACTCCACATGTTTAATTACTGGAATAGTTATATTTGCATTTCCATTAAAAATACTGGATAAATCAGTATAAATAACATGGCCACATTTATTGCATTTATATTTCTGTACAATACAATTTTGTTCCCCATTTTATTATAGTTTTTCTCGAAAAGTTTATACCATATAAATTACAAATTAATATTCATGGTAAAAAATAGCAAAAAAATTGAAGGACATCTTGAATTGGATGAAATTAAAGAGGTTATGAAAGAATATAAAGA
>NZ_LWMU01000129.1 GCF_001639275.1 Methanobrevibacter oralis | reverse complement strand
TAAAAAACACAAATAGTATTTAAAACTTTCGTAAAAATCAAAAATGTAAAATCAAAAAGAAGACCAAATAGACAAAATTGAAAAATTAAACACTATTTATATACAAAAGACCTAACAAATTGACAGTCCCTTTTTTGTTTATTGATTTTAGTTTATAAATTATAATGAAATTTCTAACAAAGTGTTCGAAATAAGTTCAAAAATATGATTTTTGACTTAAAAAAGTGATTTTTTTTATAAAAAACTACTTTTAGCATGCACTCAAGTTAAATGGAGATGAAAAAACACATGTTATATAAAAATACGATTAAATTGTTATTTTTATTCATTATCTTATTAGTATCCATATCTGCTATATCTGCTGTTGATAATTCAACTGATGTAACTCAAGAAATGGGTTTTAATGAAGTAATGGGTGATAGAGGTTCTGGTTCATTTACTGATTTACAAACGATTATTGATAATGCGCCTGCAGGATCTACTATAAATCTAGATAAGAATTATGTTTATAATAATGCAACAGATTCTAGTCCTATAAAAATTAATAAAAAAATATCTATAAATGGTAATAATTTCACACTAAATGGAAACAACCAATCAGGTATTTTAGAAATTAATGCGTATAAACTTTCTAATGTTGTTTTAGATAACATAAATTTTATTAATGGATATTTAAAAGGAAGTAGTGGTGCAGCAATTCGTTCATTATCAAATGATATAGAAATTAAAAATTGCTACTTTGAAAACAACACTGCAAAAAATTATGGTGGTGCAATATATTTAAGATATGATCGTGGAATAATTTCTAATTGTTTGTTTGTTAATAATACTGCAGATAGTGGTGGAGCTATATATATTTCAAGTAATGGGTTCACGATTAAAAATTCTACATTTAGAAAAAATAATGGAAATAGAGGTGGATCTGTTTATATATATTCAAAAGATGTAATTTTGGAAGATTCTACTTTTAATGATAATAATGCTACATATGGTGGTGCTATTTTTGTTTATACTTCAAATGTAACTATCTCAAATTCTTCTTTTGAGAATAATAATGCTACATATGGAGTTATAGAATGGCAAGGTGATAATGGTACTCTTTTAAATTCTTCTTTAAATAATAATTCTGCAGGTTATTATGGTGGTGCTGTTTATTGGACTGGTGCTAATGGAATTCTTTTAAATTCTTCTTTAAATAATAATTCTGCAGGTTATTATGGTGGTGCTGTTTATTGGACTGGTGCTAATGGAATTCTTTTAAATTCTTCTTTAAATAATAATTCTGCAGGTTATTATGGTGGTGCTGTTTATTGGGATGGTGCTAATGGAATTCTTTTAAATTCTTCTTTAAATAATAATTCTGCAGGTTATTATGGTGGTGCTGTTTATTGGAATGGTGCTAATGGTACTCTTTTAAATTCTTCTTTTAATAATAATTCTGCAGGTTATTATGGTAGTGCTGTTTATTGGGGTGATAGTAATGGTGAAATTCAAAATAGTTATTTTAATAAAAATAAGGCAAATTTTGCTGCTGCTCTTTTTGTTATGGGTGATAGTGTTGTAGTTAGAAATG
>NZ_LWMU01000128.1 GCF_001639275.1 Methanobrevibacter oralis | reverse complement strand
GGGACTGTCAATTTGTTAGCTCTTTGACATATTTTTTAGTTTTTTTTATTTTTCTTTGATTCTTTTTGTGTTTTCTGTTGTGTTTGTGAAAAGATTTAAATATTAGTTGTTGTTTTTCTTGTTGTGATGGGTTTAATACTAGTTTTTTGTGTTTTTTATTTCTTTTTAAATCTTTCTAATCTTTGATTAACTTCTTGATATTTTTCTTAAATTATTTTTTAGCATATTTTTGTAATTATCTTCTTAATTTGAGCAATAATAAGTTTTATATAGGGTGGAAGACAAATATTTATACATGAAAACAAAAAACAAATGCCTTCCATGTCTTATTTTGGATGGCAACCAATATATATTTAACTGTTTGAATGTTGATCCTGTTAGAAAAAATGATGATGAAAGAGTGCATTGTAGTTTTGGTGAGAATACTGTTCAATTTGTATTGTATTTAGATGGTATTCTTGATGAAGATTGTGTTATTAACAAAGATGGGGTTATTGAGTATCATGATCCTCATTGTAAGCATTGTTTTTCTCATGATGTTATTAAGAAATCTTATAATAGGCGTAAAATTTATTTAGAAAATGGTATTAGTGTTATTATTAAAGTTAAGCGATATCTTTGTAAGAAATGTAGAAAATATAGTCAAGTAAGGCTTAATGGGATTTATGAAGATTTTTGTAATTTTTCTATTAAAATGAAAAACAAGGCTGTTGAGTTGCGAAAAAGAGTTTGGGATTCATTAAGAAATCTTTCTTGGACATTTAATGTTTTTAATGGTATTAATATGTCATATGAAACGATTAGAAAATCTCTTTTAACTTTCGATGGATTGTATTATGTTAACACCGATTTGAAATTTTCAGGATACGCTGCTTATGATGTACAATGGATTAGAATTGAGCGAAAATGGTATTATAGGCATGTATTATTTGATTTAATTAATCGAATGCCTATTGCAGAGTTAATTAGTGAAAAAGAAGATTCTGCAACAACAAAAAATTTTATAAAAAACAGTATCAAACCAACAGAGTCCATTGCAATAATAACAGATTTAAAACCAGGCTATGATAAAATAATGAGAGAACTCGGATTTGATCACCAACACTGCACATTTCACTTATTATTAAATATCAATGAAGAACTTAGAGAAGAACTAAATCAAATGCGCAAAGAATATGAAAGTAATCTAAAAAAACAAAACCCTAAACTCTCAGAAACACAAATCAAAAAACAATCCAAAAACATGATAAACAACTACAAAATAGAAATCAACGAATATTTAAGCATATTTTATAAATTATTCAGAAAAGAAACCTACGAAGAAGCAATAAAATATATAAATTTCCTAAAAGAAGAATTAATAAACTTTCCACCAATTCTAGCAAAATACTTAAAGAAGAAATTCTTCCCAGAATACAAAAAATACATACAATTCCTTAAAAAAAGACACAAAGGAAAACTAGACTGTACTAACAATCAAATAGAAAACTACATTGGAAATACAATGCCCAAAGCACACAAAAAGAAATTCAGAACATTAGAAGGAATATTCAATCAAATAATGCACCAAAAAGATGGCTGGATCGAAAAACGAAAACAAGAGCTAACAAATTGACAGTCCC
>NZ_LWMU01000127.1 GCF_001639275.1 Methanobrevibacter oralis | reverse complement strand
CAATAGAATTTATGGAAAAACTATTTGAAAAAGAATTCTATAGAATCGTAAATAGAGATTCCTACTATAAAAATTGGATCAGTAAATTCATCATGATTAACTAAAAAATTTTTTGTCCGAAACTATAATCAGATTTTAATTCAAAACTTTGATTATAAAGCTCTAAATCTAAACTGTATAAAATATTTTCATCTAATGATAATTTCCATTTAAGTTCAAATTCAATATTTGATTCAATTTCATTATCAACAGATTTAATAAAATACACCCTTTCACTCACCCATTTATGATTAATAGATATTTTATAGTTAGCATCCCCCACTTTTTTAGGAATTATTTTTAATCCATCCTCCATATAATTTATCTCGAAAATTTCTTTAATATCAACATTTAAAAATGATAAATTATTACATTTTGTAAACAATACTAATGTATTCATATTTTTATTAATATCACTTTCATCAATTTCTTTTGTGAAATTTTTCTTATTCACTCGAAAATCTTCCTTTTTTCCATTATAGTTAAATTCTAAAAATACATCATAACTATTAATATTATCAATTTTTTTAATAGGTACTTTAGCATTAAATTTATTAATCCCAATAATCTCTAAATCAAATTGATAATTATTTTTGTCTTTTGAACCATATTTTCTAGTCATACCTTCAAATATGATTTTAGCCTCATCAATTTTTAAATTATGAGGTATAGAAATATTATTTAAATAAATATAATCTGAATCAACTTCCATATCATTTATATTAATAAAATAATGATGAATATTTTTAATTTCAAATAATTTATCTGGAATATTGTATTTTGAATTTCTAAAATATTTTAAATCCCAATAAATTTTATCTTTTTCAATAAATATGTTTTTTACAGTAGAATAATTTAATAAAAATTCTTCTAAAGTATCAATTTGTTTATTTAAAACAAAATAGGCACATAAATTATAAACAATGCTAATATATTCATTATCATAAACATTCTCAATATCATCTAATATATCATATAACCCTTTTAAATATGTTTTTTTATATAACGAATTTGTAAAAATTCCTTTTATTGGGAAAAAAAATCTTTCAAGATATATTTTAATCACTTTATTAAATAGTTCACCATCATCAAAGTAATCTTTTAATACATAATAATTATCAAATCTATCTTTTAAATTATCTAAATCTCGAGTATTTCTTGTAACTGAAGAATTGGCTTGTCTAGATCTCCAATAATAAACAAAATCGGGAATTAAAGTTATTTTATTTGCTTTAAGATAAGCTTCAAATATTAAAGGTGCATCAGCATATATTTTTCCAGGAATCATATAAATCTTATTTTCCTCAAGAAAAGTTCTTCTATAAATCTTATTCCAATAAAAAACATCATAATAAATTTCTAAATCTTTTTTAACATTTATTACACGCTCTTCATCCCAAAGATCATGTCTTGAACCAACAAGATTCAATAAAACATTATTTGAATATACATATGGTTTTCCACTGACAATATCTGAATTAGTTTCTTTTGCTTTTTTATACATTTTTTCATAAGCATCAAGTACAACTATATCATCAGAATCCATTAAAGTAACATACTCCCCTTTAGCCACTTTAAGACCATTAT
>NZ_LWMU01000126.1 GCF_001639275.1 Methanobrevibacter oralis | reverse complement strand
TCAACTATAAATAATTAACGGCTCTGAATCAACCCAGTTAATTTAAGAAATTTATTTTTTAATTTTTAATTATAGTATTTTATTATTCTTATTTTTCTTATTTAAATCTTTTATTTGATATTGTATTAGTTTATATGATTTATTTTTTATTTTTTTTACTTGTTTTATGGGTTTTTGATTTTTTTTATTGATTTTTCATTTTTGATTAGTTTTTGATGATAAATTTGTTTTGAATAATTCAACTGAAAACATTCAGTATTAACTTAATTGGAGAACATTATGTTTAGAAGAAGGATTTCCAATTAGAGTAAAAATTAAACGATATTTTTGCCACGATTGCGGAAAAAAATCTCAAGCAGAGTTTACAGGATTCTATGATAAATTCTGTAATTTATCCAATGATTTCAAAAATAAAATAATTAATGCCCGTGAAAACAGTTGGATATCTCTAAGAAATATTAAAAGACTCATTAAAGACTGGTTTGGAATTAAAGTGTCTCATGAAACCATAAGAAAAGCTTTATTGGTCGGAGGTGAATTTTATTATTTCAACGATGAGTTGAAATTGTCTGGATATTACGGATATGATGAACAGTGGGAGAGAGTTAACGGAAACTGGGTTTACTACCTTGTACTCTTTGATTTAGTCAATAACGTACCTGTGGCATCGATGCTAACTGAAATATTAAATGAGAATGTAATTGAAAATTTTATTTATATGAGTATTCCTTTTAAAGACCGTGTTGCAATTGTTGCGGATTTAAAACCGGAATATGATAAAATAATGAGCAAATTAGGATTTATTCACCAACATTGTACTTTTCACTTGGAAAAAAACATTAAAAGTAACATGGAAAAGAAAATAAACAAAAATATGACTAATTATCGCTTTGAATTAAAAAATACTCATCCTAAATACTCTGATGACAATCTTGATGAAATTATAAAAAAGAAAAAAGAAGAAGTAAAAAAAGAAATATGGAAATATATTGCTGAATTTATGAAATTATTTAAACAACCAACCTTTGATGAAGCAATTGAGTATATAAAATTTTTAAAAGATGAAATAAAATATTATCCAGAACATTTGGCCAAGTATCTAAAAAAGAATTTTTTCCCAGAATACAGAAAATTCCTAATATTCCTTGAAGATGATTATAAAAGACATTTAGAACCAACAAATAATAAATTAGAAAATTTCAATGGCAATACAATGCCAAAATACGAAAAAAGAAGTTATAGGACTATGCAAGGATTATGGAGTGCATTAATGCATAAAAACGATGGTTGGACAAAAAGAAGAAATGAAGACCTAACAAATTGACAGTCCTGGGTTGATTCAGAACAGTTAATTATTTATAGATGATTGTATAGAATCATTATTAATTATTTAAATATTATATTGATTCAATTTCATTTAATTATGAAAATATTAAGATCCGGAGGATTGATATAAAATGATTAAGAATTTAAATAAAGTTGTAATAGTGTTTTTATTTTTAATATTTTTATCTATTTCAGTTGTTTCAGCACAAGACAATGCAACATCTGAAATAGATTTAAGTGAAAATACTACAATTTTAGAAGTTGAAGATGATGATAGATTAAATGTTGAAATGAACAAAAGCGATTTAAAAGGATCTACTTCA
>NZ_LWMU01000125.1 GCF_001639275.1 Methanobrevibacter oralis | reverse complement strand
CAATAGAATTTATGGAAAAACTATTTGAAAAAGAATTCTATAGAATCGTAAATAGAGATTCCTACTATAAAAATTGGATCAGTAAATTCATCATGATTAACTAAAAAATTTTTTGTCCGAAACTATAATCTAAAAAACAATCCAAAAACATGATAAACAAGTACAAAAACAGGAAATCAACGAATATTTAAGCATATGTTACAAATTATTCAAACAAAAGACATACAAAGAAGCAATAGAGTACATTGAGTTCTTAAAAAAAAGAATTAATAAACTTTCCACAGATACTACCAATTTATTTAAAGAAAAAATTCTTCCCAGAATACAAAAAATTCATACAGTTCCTTAAAAAAAGACACAAAGGGAAACTAGACTGCACAACAACCAAAATAAAAAACTACATTGGAAAATACAATACCTAAATTATACAAAAAGAAGTTCAGAACATTAAAATGAATATTCAATCAGATAATGCACCAAAAAGATGGCTGAATCGAAAAACAAAAACGAGAACTAACAAATTGACAGACTCAATTGTCTCAACAATGTTTAAATAATAGATTATACTAATATATAATGAGTTTATTATAGAGTTAGATAATATTTTTAATTTAATATTTAATTTATTTTAGATATGAGGCTTTTTCATGAATGAAATAGAAAAATATATCGATAATCAATTTTTTATCATTGATTCAAATAACTTAAATAGCGTAGAGTCTAAACTATTTGGTTTTGCTATTTATAATGAAAATATTATTTTTGCGAATGATATGAATGAGAATATTAAATTAAATGGTGATGGAGTATATGTTAGAATATTAAAAAATGAAAATGAAATTTATATTTCTCAAGATTTTAATGGAAGTTATGGTATTTATTTATATGATGATGGAAGTCAATTTGTAATATCTAATTCTTTTATAAAATTAGTTGATTATTTAAAAGATAAATACCATATTTCCATTAATAATGATGTTGCATTGTCATTTATACCATCCGATTTATGTTCAATTGTATATACACAAACAATGATTAATGAAATTGAGTTTATTCCTAGAAATCATGTCATTAAAATTAACATTAATAATCGAACATTAAAACATAAAAAAATAAATTATAATGAGAATACTATCCCAATCGATTCTAAAGAAGGAATTGAAATATTAGATAACTGGTTCTATAAATGGATATCTATTTTCAGAAAGCTAAAGATGAAAACTAATGATTTAAAAATAGATTTAACGGGAGGTTTTGATTCAAGAATAGTTTTTGCATTATTATTAAATTCTAATATAGATTTAAATAAAATAAATATTTATTCTGTAAATGATGAAATGCACAGAGAAGACTATGAGATAGCATCAATTATAGCTAAAAAATATAATTTTAAACTGAATATGCCTTTTATAAAAAAAGATATTAAAATCAATGATATTCAAAATTCTATAAATATTATTTATAATGTTAAATTAGGTTTCCATAAATATTTTGATTTTCCTAAAACGATTAATAAGAACCCAGTCTATTATTTTGGAGGTTTTGGAGGTGAATCTTTAAGAGAATATTGGAAAGTAAGACCTAAAGATTATATTAAAACTTGTAAAGATAGAGCCGCTAAATATTCAGAAGAATTTGTAGCCCCTACAATAAATGTTTTAATTAATTCATTCAAACAGTTACAAAAAGACTTTAGTATTGAAGATGAACAATCTAAAAAGTTAACTGAATTACTTTATAAAGAAGTTAGAAATAGAAATCATTTTGGAAAAATTGCTGTAACTTATTATCTAACAAATCAAATTAAATTATCTCCATTATTAGATTATAATTTACATAAAATAAAAAAATCAGATTTTGATGAAAATTTATTATTTGCATTAATATTCACTCGATATTGTCCTGAACTTTTAGATATTAAATTTGACAATGAAAAATCATTAAATAAAGATACTATTAAATATGCAAATGAAATTAATAAAAAGTATCCTTTTAATATAAAAGATTTAACTTATATTTCAGACCCCATAGAAATGATTAATAAAAATAATATAGTTTTTTCTGAAGAAGATTATTATAATCAAATTAATCCTGATGAATTTATAGAAAATGTTTTTTTATCTAATGCTTTTAAACAAACTTTTGAGATGCATTTTTCATCTAATTTATATTCAAAGATAATAAATGAAGTTCAAAATAAAAAATTTCAACCCTTATCTTTAGTACATGCAAGCATAGCAGTGTTAAAAATTATTAATGCTGTTAATTACAATAATGAAAAATTTTCTAAAAATCAATTTGATTGGCTAAATGGTTTTTTAAAAATTAAAAAATTTGAAGATAATCAACTGAACTCAAATATTTTAGATAAAATTATTAAATATGATATTGCAAGATTGGATATTAAAAATAAAGGAAATAGAATAAATAATATTAATATTATAAGCATTTCTGATAAATTTAGTAAAATCATGACTCCTGATTGGTTTTCGGATGATGAAGGTAAAGGATATGTTATAGAGAGTCATGCAAATAAAATAAATATTAAATTTAAATGTTTGAATGATGGTGAATTGAATATATCTTTAAAATCAAAAGATATTCGAGATAAAAACAGAAAACATTTTCCTATATTCATTGATTTTACAAAGTTTATAATAAACGAAGAGGAAATTTTAAAAACAAATGAATTAGTTCATTGTAATAAACCTTATATTTATAAAAAAATTGTGAAAAACAATGAAATTATAAATCTAGAATTAGAATGGTTGCCTTTTAATTCAAATAGTTTATATGAAATTAAATAAAATTGCTTCATGAGAAATAATTATTTTGAAAATTTAAAAATAGAAAAATTAATTAATTTCTTCCACAAAATAGTATTGAGGGTTTGTTATTTTGTTTCATTTTGTATAATTTACTCTCGAACCTTATAAGACTTTCTATAAACAACTAGTTCTATTTTTAAAAAATGAAACAACCATAAAATAAAATATATTTCAATGAATATCAATCAAATTTAAACAATAAACCAACGCATTTGATTAAAACAAAGCAACATCCAATTAACTCACATTACAACAATAAACATTAAATAATAATAAACAATTAAACAACGAAAAACAAACAACCGTTTATCTATATTAAAAATTGAGAAAAATAAACACTCAATATTAACAATAAATACTTAATATTATAATAATGACTAAAATAAGTATTTTTAGAAAAGTCTTAGGTTGACAACATTGAGTTGTTTTTAAGTAAAAAATTTAAAGATACAAATAGCTCATCAAATTCGAGCCAAGGATTTTAAAATAATGAGAAAAAAACTTAACTTGATTGTAATGCTCCTTAACCCACAATACATCAAATTAAAACTCAATATAACAATATTTTAAAAAAATAATTCAGTATCAAAAATCAATCCATAAATCGACAAAGCCCACAGTTGTATAGTGAAACTGGATGTTCAATACACTTAATATTTATTGAATATTACATTATTTAATTACTTAAAATTTGCATATTTTTTAATAAGTTTAGTTAGTTTACAATGTATAGAATTTAGTAATTCTTTATTTGAATTCAATATTTCTTCATTCGTGGAGGATAATATTTCATTCTGTTTTTTAAGATTTTTAATTTCATTATTATTTCTTTTAATAATGTTATTGAATGTCATTATTGTTTTATTTTTAAATATGTCATAATTAAAGTGATTCAATTCATATTTTTTAATTTCATTAAGTACTATAGAATATTCATTAGGATAGACATCTAAATATCTAAATAAAAATGTCATTTGACTAGAGTTGATAGTAAGATCCAATAATCGTTCCATTTTTTTATTTTTAATATTTTCAAATATTTTATCTATTTCTTTCATGGTCTCTAATCTTTGTATAATATTAAAATCATATGAAAGACCTTGTCTTGACATAGAGTTACTTACTACTAATCTATAATAAATTGCATCACAATTATTCTCCACAACATAAAATTCAAAATCATATTTTGAGTATAGTTCACAGAAGAACACATGGTCATCCCCACTTCTAAGATTGGTATTAAATCTAATAGTTTTTATATATTTTGTAGGCATTAATTTATTTGTTGCGATTAATAAAGCTCCTTGTGAAACATCATAAGGATTTATAATTCCTGCACATTTATTCAATGACTTTGTGAAATAAGTTTCACTAACTTCCCCAGTATTTTCATCAATATCATAATAATTTCCAATTACTATCCTATTTGGTGCAGCATGTTCATATGTTATTTCTAAATAACCAGGACTAATAAAATCATCAACATCAATAAAAGTCACATATTCTCGATTTAATTCTTCAATTCCCTTATTTCTAGCTATTGTTGCACCTGGTTCAGATTCAATTACTTTGATATTAATTTTTGGATTTTGAGTTATAAAATTATTAATTAAGTTTTCAGTATTATCTCTTTCTCCATTAATGACAAACAAAACTTCAAATAATTTATAATTTAATGTTTGTTTTTTCATAGAATCTAAAAATGTTGGAATAAACTTTTCAGCTTTATATGTAGGCACTAAAACTGTAATTCCTTTTTTTAATTTTTGATATCTCATGTTATCATCTTAAAGCAAATATTATTAACATATTAATCAATTATATTAAATTTTTGAAATATTTCCTAAATTATATAATTTAATCTTGTCAGGTACATTTTTTATAATATTTTTAGTATCAAATATAATGGGTGTTTTCATATTTTTAATTAATAAATTAAAATCTAAATTTTCAAACTCGTCATGATCAGTTAAAATTAAACATAATGATGCATTAGCCAGTGTATTCTTTATATTTGTGTATTCCTTTTTTTCAATATGCGGATCATATATTTCGAGGTCATATTTATATTCTTTAAGTTTAGATATGATTTCAAATGATGGACTTTCTCGAGTATCAGAAGTGTTTCCTTTATATGAAATTCCAAAAATTGCGATTTTAATCTTTTCAGAATTACTATAATGTTTAACAATTTTATTGGCATATTTAACTATAAAATCAGGCATACTTTTATTTGTATCTCTTGCTAATTTGATTATTTTAGCTGTTTCAGGTGTTTTTGAATAAATAAAATAGGGATCAATTGCGAGACAATGCCCTCCTACACCAGGTCCTGGATTTAAAATATTCACACGAGGATGTTGGTTTGCAAGTTTAATAACCTCAAGTACATTAATATCAATTTCAGCACATATTTTTGTAAGTTCGTTAGCAATGGCAATATTAATATCTCGGAAAGTATTTTCCATACATTTTGATAATTCTGCAGTTTTTGCTTCTGTTTTCATTATTTGACCTTTAACAAAAATACTATAAACTTTAGCTGCTTTGTCAGCACAATTTTTTGTTATACCTCCAATAATTCTATTGTTATTAACAAGTTCATGCATTATTTTTCCCGGCAATACTCTTTCTGGGCAGTGTGCAAGGAATAAATCTTTTCCAATTTCAAAACCTTTTTCTTGAAAAATAGGTTTAATAATTTTTTCCATAGACCCTGGAGTCATTGTTGATTCAATAATAATTACATTCCCTTTTTTAACAAATTCTAAAATGGAATTGCAAGCATCAATAACAAAACTTAAATCACAACTTAAATTTTCAATTTTATATGGTGTAGGCACTGTTATGATAAAAACATCAGCTTCTGAGGGTTTTAATTTTGCAATATATTTTTTTTCGTTAATAGCATTAGAAATAATTTCAGATATTCCATCCTCTTCAATGTGAACAATTCCTTTATTCAAATTATTAATCATTTCTTTTTTAACATCAACTCCTACAACATTACATCTATTTTTCGCGAACAATGCAGCTGTAGGTAATCCAATATATCCTTGACCAATGACACATATATCCAATTTTGTCACCTAATTATTTTTTTAATATAAATTTTATCATTTTTTTTTTAAAATGATTTTAAATACTCAATTTCATCATATTTTCAAACTATTGCTTTTTTTTATCATTTAATAAGTTTAATTTTTTGTAATTTTATAACCTAAATAATATATTCACATATAGAAATTACTTTTTTAAAATTCGCTTAAGAAGATTATTATTTTTATCATTAAGTTTTTCTTTAAGTACTTTATTTTCATTTAATATTTTAGCATAATTTTTTTTAAGATATAAGAATTGATCTATTGTAAATTGGGGTGGTTGAATATTATTTCTAAGTGGTTTTGTAATAACTTTTTCAACTACATTATTATTTTTTATTAAAGATTCATTTTTAGCTTTTAATTTTTTATTATCATTTTTTAGTCTATTTATCAAAATTGTTTGAGTATGATTTAATTTTTCGAATTGATTTAATGTTTTATTATAAAATTCTAATTGTTTATCTAACTTATCTAGAGAAATATCAGTTGTATAAAATTTTAATAATTTATCTAAATCCTCAATTGAATTATTTATTTTTTTATAAATTTCATTATTTTTTTTAATTTTATCAGTATTCTCAATCATAAAATTACCTGAATATTCATATTTTAACTTTGAAATATCATGATGTTTCAAAAACTTAGATAATTTTTTGCAAAAGTTTTTATTAAAATTTCATTCTTGATATTTACAGTTTGATAATATGTTAATTGTTCAAAGTATAAATTATCTTTTAAATTTTTAAAAACATCTTATATTCTAATTTAATACAATATTTATATATTTTAATTTATATATAATAGTATATAAAAATGTTAGTAACTTTCAAAAACATGGGTGATTTCAATTAAACAAGTTTTCTACTAAAAACTTTTTTTAGTATATGTGATTTTAGTTTTATAATTTAAGCTATTATATCCATTATTCTGAAAAATTTAATGCATAATTCAATCAAATTATTCATCACTCAAATTTTTTAAAAGTGACGATTATTATAGGATTTAATTAATAATTATTATAATTGATTAAAATCTATTTTAGATTTTTAAAAGATTAATTAAACGATGGAGGAAAATTATGGTTGTGGTAAAAAGGGAGATAAATAATAAAAAAAGTAAAAAATTAGTTTGTGCATTTAATTTTCTACCGTATAATGATACAAGTAGTAATGTTGCTGCAAAAAGACTATTGGAACATGGTAAAGAATTTGATGTTATACATAATAAAATGGATTATCCTATTGATGATTATTTTTATAAAATTGTTAAAAAGCTAATAAATAATGATATTCTTTTAGATATTTCATATTTGTGGAAATGGGAAAACACTAAAACTTTTATGAAAGAAGGTATGGAAGAAATAAATAAAATATGTAAAAAAAATGGAGAATATGAAGAAGTTTATAGTAGATCAATGATGCCAATGTCACATTTTTTAGCATTTGCATACAAAGTAAAAAATCCAAAAGTGAAGTGGACAGCAGAATTTTCAGACCCACTTATGATAAATTCAAGAGGTGAAACAACTTATATTCAAATTGATAAAGAAGATATGGATAAAATAAATAGAATTATTGAAGAAAATAAATATCCTGTAGTGAATAATGATAATTTTATTTTTTATAGTGAATATATTCCTTTTTTATTCGCTGATAAAATTATTTTCACAAATCAAAATGAAATGGATTTAATGTTAAATACACTCCAAGTAGAAGAAGTAAAAAAAAATATACGAAAAAAATCAGTTATATCTCCTCATCCTATTCCAAATTCGGATTGGTATTATTTAAAAGAAGCTAATTATGATAAAATTGATAATAAAAAAGTTAATATTGCATATTTTGGTAAATTTTTTGATTTAAGGCATATATATGATGTATTTTCATCGTTTTATGCTCTTGATAAAAATTTACAAGAAAAAACTATTATTCATTTATTTGTTCAAAATCCAAATGAATTTCAAAATATTATAAATTGTACACCTATAAAAGACAATGTTATTGTTAATCCATTTTTATCCTTTTTTGAGTTTTTAAATTTAACTACAAAATTTGATTGTTTGATTGTCAATGATTTAAGATCTAAAGGAAATTTTAAAATAAATCCATTTGTACCATCAAAAATAAGTGATTATTTGGGTAGTGGGACAGATATTTGGAGAATATGTGAATATGGTAGTCAAATGGTTGGTATAGATACGAAATATCTTTCATATATAGATAATATTTTTAGTATTCAAGAAACATTAAAAAAGATAATTGAAGATAAAATTCAAAGTAAAAATTTAAATAAAAATTATATATAAATAATTGGAATTTTATTTTATTATTAATAATATTTCCTATTTTTGTTAAAATTTAAAGTAGTTTTTTGGGGTGGATTAATTTGGTTAAAGTTTCAGTTGTAGTTCCAGTATACAATGTTGAAAAATATTTAGAAGAATGTTTAGATAGTATTGTTAATCAAACTTTAGAAGATATTGAAATTATCTGTGTTAATGATGGATCTACAGATAATTCTTTAGATATTCTTAATCGTTATGCTAAACATGATAAAAGGATAACTATCATATCTCAAGAAAATAAAGGTCATGCTGTAGCCACTAATAAAGGTATTGAGCTTACAAGTGGTGAATACTTATACCTAATGGATTCTGATGATATCATAGAGTTAAATACTCTTAAAGAAACTTATGAATATGCTAAAGAAAAAGATGCAGATTTTGTTATTTTTCAGTCAATTAATTTCGATCAAAGTTCTGGTAAATATTATAAATCTGATTTTTATAGCATGGATATTGTTGCAGATATTATAGGAGATTCTGTTGTAAATTATAAAGATTTAGGAATTTTTATTTTTAGAATTTCAGTAACTCCTTGGAGTAAATTATATAATAATAATTTTATTAAAAGCATTGGAGCTAAATTTCCTGAAGGACTTATTTTTGATGATAATATTTTTTTTTGGGATGTTCTTTTTAATTCAAATAGAATAGCTTTTTATAAAAAGTACTTTTTCACACGTAGATGGCATGATCATTCATCAACAACAAATGGCAACAAACATTTTATGGATTCTATAACAATAAGCAATTTAATATTAGATAAATTTAAATATTATGGTGCTTTTGATAAATATAAAGAAATATTATATAATCGTAAGGTTGATCTAACTTATCTTCGTTTTTCAAATATTAAGCCAGAATTTAAAAAAGAATTTTTTGATAAATTACAAGAAGATTATAATCTTGTTGTTTCTGAGGGGCTTTATGAGGATTATTTAAATGTTTTAAACCAAAGAAATAAATTAATTTTTCGAACATGTTTGATTGCAAAAGATTATGAAGAATTTATTTTAAGAATTTCTAATTTTGATAATTTAAATTCATTAAATAATTTAAAAAAAGAAATTAAAAAAATGGAAAATGAAGTTCTTGTTCTTAAACAAGAAAATAGTAAATTAAATAATGAAATTACAACATTTAAAAAATCCAATAGTTGGAGATTAACATCCCCTCTTAGAAAAATAAGAAAATTTTTTAAAAATTAGGGCTCTTTCAAAACTTGGATTATTTGAATTTTTCGTGATTTTTGAGACGAGAAAAATTTCTCCACTATTTATTATTTATTTTTAATTTAAAAGTAGTAAATTATTTATATCAACTTAAATTAATATATAAAAGCTTTATATAATAATATGAAGTCTATATGACTTAAACTTATTGAAATATCACATCAAAGTGTAGAAAACATTTTATTAAACTCTGGTTATGTCTTTGATGATAAAAATTGGTCTTATCCCAGATATTACTTGTTTGACAGTCTTTGAATTAAAATTAATGGTTTTTATAACTATATTCTAGCATTATTCGATGTTAAATTAAATACCCTTGTTTTGGTTAAATTAGTCGAATCAGAAGATTCAGAGACTATTCATCGATTTTTAAAGGAATCTTTAAGAAATTATGACAAATTTTCAAGGGGGACATGATTTAAAACACGAATATCGAGAAGCTATTGATAAATTAAAAGTAAAACCCCATTTCTGCAAATTCCATGTAAAAAACATAAACATAAATTAAAAGTATTTATAAGGATTATTTTTGATAAAAATAACTTCAATGATGAAAAATTAATGAATTAATTAAACTAAAACAAGATATTTTCAAAATATTAGATGTAAAAAGCCTAGATATAGCTAAAAAACTAAAAAACGAGTTAATCAATAAAAAATATCCTGAAAATAAGTTTATTGCAAAAGTTCTTTGGAAATTCATCATTCCATACTTTAAAAAATTAACGACGCACCTTAAAAATAACAATATTTCATCGACAAATAATAAAATCGAAAATATATTCCAAAAAGTATTTCCAAAACACATAAAAAAGACAATGAAAATAGAACAAGGACCTTTAAAAAGATTTATGCTAAAACTAAATTATTGAACTTGTGAAGCATATGTGGATGGGGAAATCCACATTTAAAAAATAATATCAAAAATTAGATGGAATCATTTATTCAATTTATTTAGAATCAAATCTAATTTGTCTTCTAAATTATTAATCCTTTGTTCTATTTCTTCGGTATTGGCATTAATACCTTCTTTTTTAGCAACTAAACAAGTATCACACCAAGGATGTGCTTCTTTATCTTTATTAGTTGAAATGTGAAGAACTTCAAAATCGACATAATTTGCAATAGCTTTCATTCCATCTTCATTAAACCTGTAACAGTCAGTATCTGCAGCACCATGTTTGTTCCCACCACTTGGAGCAATAATGCAACAATATCCTCCCGGTTTTAAAACTCTCTCTATTTCGCCCATTGCTAACCAGAAGTATTCTAAATGTTCAAATAATTGTCCTGAAATTATAACATCATATGAGTTATCTTCAATTTCAAACCAGTTGTAAATATCATCAACTAAAATGTCTACATTTTTTCCGTTTTGGAAGTCAAGTCCAGTATAATTCCAATTATTTTCATTAAAAATTGATTTGTAATTAAAGTTTTTACCACTTGTATCAAGTGATCCAACATCTAAAATTTCTAGGGATTCGTTTTTATTTAAGTATGTGTCTTTAAACCATTTCATTTTATTGTGGGTTGTTTTATGCATTTTATACACCTTTTTATTCTAATTTTTTTAAAATCAAGTCTATCTTATTTTCTAGATTATTTATTCTATCTTCAAGATTTTTTTCATCTTTTCTAGCTACTAAAACACAGTCATGCCATTGATTATCATGATTCATGTATACTTCTAACATGTTTAGTTTAACATATTTGGCAATAGCTTTCATTCCATCTTCTTTAAATCTATAACAATCTACTGGATTTCTATGAACGGGACCCGCACTTGGAACAATAATGCAGAGGTAACCATTAGGTTTAAGTATTCTGGTCATTTCTTCTGCAGCCTTCCAAAAGTAATCCATGTGTTCAAAAGCTTGTCCAGAGATTACAATATCATAGGATTCATTTTCTATCTCTACCCAGTTATAAATATCTTTAACAACGATATCTACATTTGATCCTTTTTTAATATCCATGCCCCAATATTTCCAATTTTTTTCTTTAAAAAGCAATCCATAATTGTATGGGGGATTATTGGAGTCGTAAGAACCAACATCTAAAATTTTTAAATTGGTTGATTTATCGAGGTATTGATTTTTAAATTTTTCCATTGATAAATATGAACTTTCGTGCATTTATTCACCTAATTACTACTATTTATTATAAATTTATTTTATAAAAAAGTTTTTCATTCTTTCTATTTTATTTTTTTCAAGATTTTTTAATTGTTTACTTAATCTGATATTGCTTTGTTTTAAGTATTTATTTTCTTCTTTAATTTTTTCATTGCTTGTTTTTAATGTGGTTATGATTTGTTTTATTTCTTTTAACTCAGCTTTAATTTCAACTATTTCTTCCATATTTTTACTTAATTTATTTTCTAAATTCTCCATATACTTTTTATTTTGTTCAAGTTTCTCTTCAGGACTAACTGAGGTTTTATTTTCATTAATGAAGAATCTATTTTTAGAATCACCTATTAAATTATTTTCAATGTATTTTAATACATCTTCAGGAGAATCACAAGCATTCAGACTATCTTCTATTAATTCAAAATTCAGAGTTTCTTCATTTTTTGCATAATTAAATTCATCAATAGAGTATTTTGCCATTGACACAGTTTTTTTACTGTCCCATCCATGAACAGAATATCCCTGCCAAAACACGTTCTTTTTTATTAATTTTGCAGGATTTCCTGCATATGCAGTGTTTGAAGGTATTTTTTTATTAGTTAAGATAGAACCTGCACCAATTATTGAGCCCGACCCAATGTCACATCCTTTAAAAATCTTAGCATTTTGACCAATCCAGACATGGTCTCCAATGTGTATGCTTTTAGTATAGTTTAATCTTTTTTTTGTTTTAGTATCATAAATTAAATGGGGATCTGCAACTCTAAATATTACATTATATGAAAGCAAGCAATCTGAACCGACAGTTAGATTTTTTTCTTCAGAAAGTACAATAGTTGTCAATCCATTAAAATAATTGTTTTTTCCAATAAAACAAACATTATTGTTGTGAAGTGAAATATTCATTAAGTATTCGTAAGAATTACTTGATAAGTATAAAATGGAATTATTTAGATTAAAATCAATTCTAGAGTTTTTTAGAACAACATTTTCCTCACATACTAGAATGTTATTTTCACCAGTAAAATTAATAGAACTATTTATTAGTTCAGGAGGTTTTCCAATGAATTTATTATTTTTTAATTCTAAAAGTTGGTTTTTGTTTGTTATATTCATGTTTTCACCATTTTCTTTCCATCAAATACATCTTGCATTTGTTTAAATTCTTCATAATCATTGCAATTTATCACATGAATATAAAATGTATAATAATCAAAAGGTAATTTGTTTAAATCATTATTTTTTAAATTCATTGTTTCATAAAAAAATTTAATTTTAGAAAAATACTCTTCCTGATAATCTTTTTGAGTCCAGTCTAATTTATTTTTAAAGCTTTTCATTGAATAATTAACAAATTCATCTTTAAAATCTTCTATTAAATTATTTTCTTCTAAAAAATCTCTTATTTCAAGCATTACATAAAACCAAAGGGATTCATATTTGCCCCATCTAAATGAATTTTGAAGGGATGCTTGATTAGTTTTTGTGTAGTGGTAAAAAGTTTCAGAGTAATATGAAATTCTTTCAGCTTTAAGCATGCTTTTAAAATGAAACACGACATCATTATATATTTTGTAAGTTGAAAATCTGATTTTATTTTCTTTAATAAGGGATGTTTTATAAAATTTAGACCAGATTACTCCTAAATTGGGATTTACTATTTTATCTTTAACGAAATCATGATTAAATATGAAATCCTTTTCCACTATATTTTCATTAAAATATTGGACATGATTTTTTTTATTATTCTTAAAGTACCATATTGTATCAAAAAGAACTAAGTCACAATTTAATCTCTTGGCATGAGAATATAATTTTTCACACATATCATTTTCAATCCAATCATCAGCATCTAAAAAAATTATAAATTCTCCACTTGCTTCATCAATGCCTTTGTTTCTAGCTTTTCCAGCACCTTGATTTTTTTGATTAAATATTTTCAATCTGAAATCTGTATTTTCATTTAAAATATCTATTGAACCATCAATAGAACCATCATTAATGCAAATCACTTCAATATCTTTCAATGTTTGATTTAATGCAGAATCTATGCATTTTTCAAATAATTTCCCTGGATTGTAAACAGGAATTATAATAGATACTTTTACCATATTAATCTTTTAAACCGAAAATCTGTCATGTAGCTTATTTCTAACGAATAATTTTTGTATAAAATCAATTCTCTCATCAATTCTAAGTTCTGAAATTATTTTATCGATTGTTATCAAATCCAAAGTTTCTTTTAATTGAGGTCCATATATGTATATTCTGCTGTTATAATTTTCAGAGTTCAATGTATCTTCTGCTTTAAAACCACCATTATAGTCTTTTGTAAAAAATACATTGTCTTTTATAAGCTGTGCAGGGTTTCCAGCAAAGATTGCATTGGATTTTAATGAATAGTTACTTGGCACATAAGTATTATTATCTAAAATAGCACCAGAGCCAATTTTAGAACCCTTACTAATAAATGTTTGATGCCCAATCCAGACATGGTCTCCAATAAATATGCTTCTACTATCGTTTATTCGTTTTTTAGAAATTGTATCATAAATTAAATATGCATCAGAGGTTCTAAATATTGTTCCACTTGATATGATGCAATCATCACCTATGATGAGGTTTTGATGTTCTTGTATGTTAATACTTATTGGTTGTGCCATAGTGTTATCTCTTCCGATGTAAACTGTACAATCTTGAAAAACATGTATATTAATTGAATAATTGTTTTCGTTACGAGATAAATAAATTAATGAATTATTTCCTTTAAATTGGATATCACAGTTTACGAGATTCACATCATTTTCACAATATAAAATGTTATTTATTCCTATAAATTTTATATTTGAATTGGCTAAAGTTGGATTTCCTATAATTTTATTATCTTTTAGTTCTTGAATTTGATTATTGTTTGTTACATTTTCCATGTTTAATCCTCACAGCGACATTCTAGAATTGTGTCTCCGATAAATGTTTCTGGTCTTTCTTTAGATACTTTAAAAGTGTAACCTAGATTCAAACTTTCAATTAATGGTTTAATTTCAAAAAAATCGTTTACATTATGATATATACTTAAAAACATTATTGGTTTTTGTGTTTTAATCGTGTTAAGTGCTCCTTTAATTAATTTTTGTTCTGCTCCTTCAACATCCACTTTGATAAAGCCAACATCAAGATTATTTTTTTCAACATACTCGTCAATTGTCATGGTTTTAGCTTTAAGAACTTTATCATATTTTCGCATTGTAGAATCATTAGTGATACCTTGAATATTATCTCCTGCAAGATATAGGTTTTCTTCACCAATTTTATCGCTTAATGATAAGTTAACAGGGACAATGTTTTTAATATTATTTAGTTTAATATTTTCAACTAAGTTCTTGTATGAATCTTCAAATGGTTCAAAAGCATAAACGTTTTTTTGTGTCAACTTGGAAAATGGTATTGAAGAGTCTCCAATATAAGCTCCTGCATCAATAATATCTTTATTTTTTAAAAATTCTTTATCTTTATCCGTTAAAAAGTCATTCATAAAACAATGAACATTAAAAGTATTTGTTGTAAACTTATATCCACAGATTTCATTTTTCTTCACATTATTTTTTCTAAACTCCTGATGCTTTTTTTGGAGTTTTAACTCTTCATCAGTAAATAATGTGCCTTTTCTTTGCATATTTGCTGCTATTGCCCTTAAATAAATGTGTAGTAAAATATTTCTAGATTCTGTTGGTAAATTTTTAAGTAAGTCATTTAATTTAGTTGGAAAGTCTTCATGATAGGCAAAATTGACTAATTTATTATTGCAAAAGCTATCTGCTACTTTTTCTAAATTTCGAGCATCATGTTCTTCTTTATATAGTTCATAATTTTTCTTGTAAAAATTATACCTATCACTTTTTTCTAGGAATTTATCTTTAAAACTCATAAATTTCTAACAGCCTCATAAACTCGCTTACAATTATTTTTATCTTTGTATTTATAAAAATTTTCTACTCTTTTTTTATATTTTTCTTTCATTATACAATTATTATTTAAATATTCATTAATAATTTTGATTAATCTTGTTTCATCATGGATAACCTCTCCAAATCCATTTTTTTCATAATCAATAATTGACTCTTTAAAATGATAGTCATTTGCATATTGGTAATATAGAATTGGTTTTTTAAGATATGCAAAATCAAATGCAACAGAAGAAAAATCTGTTATCAATAATGATGATGAATTGAATAATTCTTGATAACTACTTGTTTCATCTATATTTACAAATTCATTTCTATCAAACAAATCAATTATTTCCATTATCTTTGGATGAGGTTTATAAATAATCTCATAATGATTTTTTTGAGCTATTTTAATTAACTCTTCATTGTTAATTAATGAATTATTTTTTTTAAAGAATTGTGTTTTTTTAATTTGCTTTTCACTTAAATTTTCTAAACTCCTTCTCCAACTGGGCATTATAAGAATTTGTTTTTTGTTGTTAATATTTTCTAAATTATCAAATCTTGGAAAACCCAATACTTTAATTACATCACTATTGTAATTATATTTATATTTTAGAAATGATTTAGCTTCTCTTTCAGATACACAAACAATCATTGATAAGTTTTTATCGTATTTTCTAAGCCATGATGACACATTGTCTTTTGTAACACCATGTTGTAAAAATATTTTCTGAGAATTAATTAACCCTGAATAAAGTTGTATGTTTTTATCCCAAAAAGGATTTAAAATAGACTCATCTGGGTGCGATGAGATGATTTTATCTGCAAATAAGTAAAGTAATCTCTGTTTAATAGAGTAAAATTTCAATGCATTATTAAACTTTTTAAAGTCCTTTGAATTTTCATTTAAAGTAAAGTATTTGTTTATACTATCATCAATATCATTACAGTAATTAAAAAGATGCTCTGCATTATCATCAGCTGAATCTTGTCTATCCATGAACATCCATATTGTTTTATTTTTGTAAATAGGAAATAAAATTAAATATACTAACCTAAAGAAAATTGCCGATGTCCAATAAGGGTATTTGTTAAATAGGATATTTTTTAAAACTCTTAACTCTAGACTAATCATTTTAAAATAAGAATATTTTAATATATGGAAAGTATTGTTTTTAAAAATGATTAAATAATCATCCCAAAGAGAATAATTACTTACTTTTGATAATCTAGCATGATTTAAAAATTCGATTTTTAATTCAATATAATTGCTATCTCTTTTTAGCCTATCTTTTACAACAAGTTTAATTTCATATTCCATTTCATTTAGTGGGATGCTAAAGTCAAAATTAATAGTTGATTCTAAAAATTCGCTTTCACTTCTATTATCATAATTAAAATTAGTTCCATTAAATATGTCATTTCCTTTTAAAAGTTTAATTTCAACATCATTGCTATTAAAAAAAGATCTTAAAAATCCAGAAAGAAACAACTGGTTATTTCTAATTTCAATAATATCAATGTAAAATTTGTGAATTGACAGTTCATCAATTAAAATATTATTGATGTACATTGATATTTTGTCATCTTTACTTATTATTTCGTAATCACCATATTTTAATTCAAATATTCTTTTTTTTAATTTATAATCATCTTTTTTAAAATGTTCTTCTATAATTTCATCATCAACAGAATCTAAAACATATTTTGTTAATTTATTAAATTCATCAAGTTCATCATTGTTAAGTATTTCTTTATAATAATCATCAAGAAACATCCATTTAACGTCGTAAATAATAAGATATTGTATAAATTTAGGAATGAAGCCCAATTTGTTTCTAGAATATTTAATCAACTCAATGAAGTATCCTTTCAAACGATTATTATAAAATCGTTTATCTTGTTTAACATTATCTATTATGGAAGAATTATCGTTTCGTTTTCTATAGCACAGGCCTCCATCTTTTATCACACCATAAGCCTTTTTTTCTAAAAGTATCTTATTTACCATTATGGAATCTTCGGAATTAATTAAATTAACATCAAACTCAAATTTATCAAATAACTCTATTTTAAAAAAAGCCGAATTTGTAGCTAGTTGGGGATAATTCCAATTTTTATCTAGATAAACAACTTTATCTTCAATAAATTTATAATTTAATGGGTGGGGGTCGGTTTTTCTTTCAAAAAAATACATTGGAATTGCAACCAAATCAATTTCTTCATAGTTATTTTCAAAAAAGTCATAAACGGAATTTAAAGTATTATTCATTAATTTATCATCAGCATCTAAGAAATTAACATATTTTCCATTAGCATATTTTATTCCAATATTCCTAGCTAAAGCTTGACCTCCATTTTCTTTATAAATATATTTAATATTATTTGGGTATTTTTCAGTATATTTTTTACAAATTTTTCCAGTGTCATCTAAACTCCCATCATCAACCAAAATAATTTCGACATCTTCAAAATTAAATTTTTGATTGATTATGGAATTTATTGCTTCATTTATATAATCTTCAACATTATAACATGATATTATAATTGAAAAAATTTTTTTATTCATAACACCATCAACAAACTTTATTTGCTTTATAATATTAATTAAACATTGTTATAAATATATTGCTAAATTAAATATAAACAATGTAAATTAATTATTCAACATTAAAAAACTTCAATGTTGTTTATCTAAGTTTGTCATTAAGAATTGATAAAATTTTAAAAAAATTTGATTTAAAACTATGTTTCATACAAAATAGGATTTTTAAAAGGCATCTAATTTTTGTATTGCCGATAAAGTTAAAAAAGAAGAAATTAATATTTATAGTAAATATACGATTTCAGATAAATTATGAGGTTGATGTTATAAAAATTTTATTTCATTTTATTTGAATTTAATAGATTTTGTGATTAAAAGCATCATTATATTAAATAAAATTAAATGTTTATTAAAGAGTGTAATGTGGTTTTCATGAGTATAGCTAATAGTAATAATATCTTTTTATTACAAGAAATTGTTAAAAAGAATTTTTCATCAAAATACAAAGATTCTGTTTTAGGCATATTTTGGAGCATATTAAAACCATTATTGATAATGATTGTATTTACTATTATTTTTTCCACTTTATTTGGAAGAAGTATTGAAAACTTTCCTGTTTACTTTTTATCAGCAAGATGTCTTTTTGATTTTTTTAATTCTGCAATTGCAGCATCTATGAATTCCATTAAAGGTAATCAAAATATTTTAAAGAGAACTGCAGCTCCTAAACACATTTTTATTTTAGGAAGTATAATTTCTGAATTTATTAATTTTTTCATTACATTAATAATTTTGGTCGGAGTAATGATTGTAACTCATGCACCATTTTATTTTAATACAATTCCCTATGCATTTATTCCAGTTTTAGCTTTGACAATGATGATAATTGGAATAGGATTTGTTGTTGCAATATTATGTGTTTATTACTCAGATATTCAACATTTATGGGGTGTTATATCATTAGTATTAATGTATTCTTCAGCAATGTTTTATCCGATGGATATTATCCCGGAACCATATTATAGTTATATGATTTTAAATCCTCTATTTTGGGTAATAGATCAGTTTCGGCATTTTGTAATTTGGGGAACAATCCCCAATACATTAAATATAATTAATTTATTATTATTTTCATTAATTATTTTAGTATTTGGAGTTATTATATATAAAAAATATGAAGATATGGTTTCAAAGAGATTTTAGGAGGTTTTAGATGAGTACAGAAGAAAAAAATTTTAAATTTAAAAAGTCGCTTAATAATCCTGAAATTCAAAGTACCATAGAAGATTCTCAAGTTATTAAAAATAATGAAACAATTAAAAAACGATTACATGCTAAGGAAGTTTTAATTAATAAATATCATTTATCTGAAATGGAAGCTGAAGAAAAATTGAATGAGGCTGAAAGGAAAGCTTTAGCTAAAAAATCAAATGGGGAGAATTTTAAAGGAATTAATCATAAAAATCAAAGAAATATTGATAATATACAAAATCTTCGAAAGCTGGAATTAAAAAAGCATAATGAAAAAGGCATGTCTGTTGATGATGTAATTATACCTCAGCATGTATTAGATAGGGAACAAAAAATTAAAGAAAGTAAGCCGATTAAAGATGTGATCCCTGAGATTTCAACAGAACAAAATTCTAAAAAACAAGTAATTAATGTTGATAATCAAAAGAGCGAGAATGGCAATTTTCAAAATAATTTCAATAATAATTCTAACAACTATGAAATAAATAATCAAAAAGTTTCTGCTGATGTTTTACATAACAATGGAATTAATGTCTCTGAAGAGAGTCTGAATAATGTTTCAAGTCAACAAAATAGTGTTAATCATCATACCTCTGAAGTAATTAAAAAAGAAAGAACAATTCCTAATAATGCACAAAAACATGATGTAGATGCCATTTTATCTAACATTATCCAAGACTATAATCAAAATATTTCAATTGAAGTTCAAAATGTTGATTTGACATTTGAAGTTCAAAATGATAAAATTGACAATTTAAAAGAACATTTTATAAGGACATTAAAGAGAAACAAACCTAAAAAAACTAAATTTCAAGCTTTAAAAGATATTTCATTTAAAATTTATAAGGGGGAAAAAGTTGGAATCATTGGGTATAATGGAGCAGGTAAGTCTACTTTGCTAAATGTCATTACTGGAATTTACAAACCTGATAGTGGTTGTGTGAAAACTGAAGGTAGAATTTCCCCATTACTTTCATTAGGTGCAGGTTTTGATTATAATTATTCTGGAGCTAAAAATATATTTTTAAATGGGGCAGTTTTAGGCTATGATAAGAAATTTTTAGAAGAAAAATATGATGAGATTGTAGAGTTTGCGGATTTAGGCGAGTTTATTAATTATCCAATTAAGAATTATTCTTCTGGAATGCTTGCAAAGTTAGGATTTTCAATAGCCACTATTGTTGAACCGGATATTTTAATCATTGATGAAATTTTAGGTGTTGGAGACGTTAATTTCAAAAAGAAAAGTAATGATAAAATGAAATCATTAATGGATGGTCAAACTACTGTTATTTTAGTTTCTCATTCAATACCTCAAATTAGGCAGTTATGTGATAAAGCTATTTGGATTGATAACGGGTGTGTTCGAGAGATAGGTGAAGTTAACACGGTTTGTGATAATTATCTTAAAGATTCTGAAAAAGCAAGTACTAGTCAGCTTAAGAATATTCAATTTAGATAATTAAATTTCAACATTACTTATATGATGTATGTATATATATTACATTACGGGGTGGGGTGAAACAGAATGTTTAAATTTTCAGTAGTGATAGCAATTCGTAATTCTGATGTTTGGCTTAAAGAATCTATCGGTAGTATCATTAATCAATCTTTAGATTTCAAAGATAATATTCAAATAATTTTAGTTAATGATGCTAGTTTAGATTTAAGTGAAGATATTTGCCTTAAATATAAGGCTAAATATCCTCATAATATTAAATATATTGCTAATAAAGAACATTTAGGAGTTTCCCAGTCACGTAATTTGGGTCTCAAGCATGCTACTGGAGAATATGTCACGTTTATTGATAGTGATGATTTTGTATCTCTTAATGCTTTCTTCAATGTTTATAATTTCTTTAAAAAACATGATGGAATGGATATTGTTTCTATTCCTATTTTTTTCAAAGGAGATAAAAAAGGAGAGCATATTTTAAATTTTAAATATGAAAAAAATCAAGTAGTTGATTTAACCAAAAATCCTAATTATATCCAGTTATCTGCTTCTTCATCTTTTTTTAAAAGAGAAAAAATTAAAGATTTAGAATTTGATCCTAGATTACATATTTCTGAGGATGTTACATTTATTAATCAATTGCTTTTAGAAAATCCTAAAATTGGTTTTTGCAAGGATGCTAAATATTTCTATAGAAAAAGGTTAAACAAAACATCTGTATTGGATAATGCTCTTTTTGATAAATATTATTTTATTCCTCGTTTAAAATATTATTTTAAGTACTTAATTGATGAAAGTTTAAAATATTATTCTTCTGTTCCATTATTCATTCAATATACTCTGATGTACGATTTACAGTGGATATTTGAAATTTCTACACTTGATAATATTTTAGGTGATAGGGAATGTATAGAATTTAAAAAATTATTATATGATATATTGCAATATATTGATGATGAAGTCATTTGTTCTCAATTTGGCATTGCCAATGATTTAAAGGCACATATAACATATTATAAACATTGGTATGAGATTAAAAATAATCATGAAGATATTTCAAACAACCTAATTGAAAAATTAGATTTAAACACAGTGTATTTAGATATTTTTGAGATTAAAGACGATGTTTTATATATTATGGGTGTTTTAAAATCTTATTTCGCTGATATTGACATATATTGTATTGTAGATGGTGAAAAAGTCAAAACAAATAAAATTGATTTTCCTCAAAGAAAAGAGTATTCATTGGGAAATTCACGCAATATCAATAACAATTTTGAAATATCTATAAGTTTAACTAAAGATAAACATGAAATCAGCTTTGATTCTTCGCTAGATAACTTTGATAATTTAAATATTGACTTTTCAAGGCCATGTAATTTTTCAAAAATAACTTCCTATCAAAAATCAGAAAATTTCTTAAGCATATTAAAAGACAATTCAATTATAATTAAACCATATAAAACTCGTTCTTGGATCAAACAAGAAATAAAAACTTTAAAATCCATGTTTGCTAAACATGAACAGGGGTTTAGGACAGGAATTATATTAAGGGCATTGTATTTATTAGCATATCCTTTTTTATACAAGAAACATATTTGGTTATTTATGGATCGTCCATTTATTGCAGATGATAATGGGAAAATATTATATGAATACGCAATTAAACAGGATGAAAACGTAAAAAAGTATTTTGTTGTAGGTAAGGGAAAGTATTTTGATGAAGTAAGTAAGTGGGATGGTGCAAAAATAATTCCTTTTAATTCAATTAGACATAAGTTACTAGGATTATTTGCAGAAAAAATTATAACATCACATCCGGACAATAGTGTTATTTATCCATTTTGGGGTAATTATCCTCATTTTGCAGGTATTTTAAAATCCCAATCTATATTTCTCCAGCATGGAGTTACAAAGGATAACGTTTCTTCATGGTTAAAAAAATATGATATAAATTTATCCATGTTAGTGACTGTTTCAAAAAAAGAGTTAGAATCTTTTTTAAGATATCCTTATCATTATGATAAACAAATACTTAAATTAACCGGATTTCCACGTTTCGATAAATTAAATAATGACATTATTAAAAAACAAATTGTTATAATGCCTTCTTGGAGAAGATATTTAAAAAATAGGCCTGAAGAATTTATTCTAACTTCCAAGTATTTCATTACCTTTGATTCATTAATTAATAATAAAAAGCTGCATGAAGCTTGTGAAAAGTATGGGTATGAAATAATTTTTAAACCACATCCTAATACTTATGAATTTATTGATCTTTTTGATTCAGATTATGTGAAAATAGATTATGAAAATAAAAATTATGTGGATTTCTTCAATTCTTCATCACTTTTAATAACTGATTATTCTAGTGTCGCATTTGATTTTGCATATCTTAAAAAACCGGTTTTATATTATCATTATAGTGACGATTATCATTTTGATTTAAAAGAAAGCTATTTTGATTATGAATCCATGGGATTTGGCGAAATAGCTAATGATGAAGATACATTAGTTTCGTTAATTATTGGTTATATGGAAAATGATTGCAATATTAAAGAAAAATATCTTAAAAATATTAAAAACTTCTTTTCATTTGATGATAATAATTCGTGTAAACGTGTTTATAATGAAATTAAAAAGTTATGACTCTTTAATAAGATAAGGATTCATTTTATAAATTGGATTAATGAGTGTTTGGGTATAAATATTTAGTAATAAGTTATAATCAACATTATATTTCTTTAAACTTCTTATTTGCAGCTATTGCATAATTATTGTAATCGTATTTTGGACCTTTTGTCGCTTTGCGAGTAAAGGATTATTCTACTATCAACATCAACTGCAATAATGGCATTTAGTGTGAGCTTTTCCTTTCTTTTCCCCTAAATTTGCGCATAAATATTTTTTGTCTGCATAGTCATTAGTGAAATCCTGTAACCATCAAGAGCAATTAATTTTGGTTTAATTCTTAAATGTCGAATAATTTGCTCAGTTATTCTTTCAAACATTCAAGGTAGGCATCTTTTTAAAGAATATTTCTGGAGCGTAGAATAATTTGGTGATTTTTTAATTTTATAGATAACTTTTCAAACCACTTAACGATACAAAATCCAATTAGTTTCTCGATAAGTCATATTTAAATAAATTTTTAAAGCAACAATCGTAAAATAATGCAGGTTGAGAATTATAATTTACTTAGAATACTTATTTAAAGCAACCATAGAATAGTTATAAGTAAATTCAATGATTTTTACCAGTTCATTGACTTAATATCACTTTTACATTGATTTTTATACTTTTTAAAAAATTTTTTTGTTTGCCTTTTAAAGCTAAAATCCAAAAGACTTTTATGCTCAGAAAACCTAACTATACTTGGAGAATGTTTATTTTTATTATTCATATAAATATATATTCTCCATTTTACTATAAATAACTCTTTAAAATCTTTTTTTTAAAAAACACCATGTAATATTTCAAATGTAAATAAAATAGAAATAAATATATCATAAAACACCAAAAATAAGAGTTTAAAATAGAAAAAAAATAAACTCAACGTGAAATTTCAACTGTAAATATAGGATTTCAACAAAGTCAAATTTTAATTAAATATTTAAACATTAAAAATATAATTTATATTATATAATTGATTATGAGTGTAGTCAATTTTAATATATTTTTAAACCAAGAGGTTATATTTCATGTATGTTTTAAAATTTGAGGATTTAAATAAATCCGACATTGGAATTGCAGGTGGAAAAGGTGCTAACTTAGGAGAACTAACTCAAGCGGGCATTCCTGTACCACCAGGTTTTGTTGTAACTGCTGAAACTTACGAAAAATTCATGGAAGACTCTGGAATTAATGGAAAAGTCATGGATATTCTTGATAAAATTGATATTAATGATACTAAAGAACTCCAGATGGCATCTGAAGAAATTAAAGCTATTATTACTAGCACTCCAGTTCCAGATGACATGTCTACATTAATTCTTGAAGCTTACAATCAGCTTTGTCAAAAAGTTGGTGAAGATGATACTGATGTGGCAATTAGATCTTCTGCTACAGCTGAAGACTTACCTGAAGCATCATTTGCAGGTCAACAGGAAACTTACTTGCATGTTTCTGGAAATGATGAAGTTATGGAATATGTTAGGAAATGTTGGGCTTCTTTATTTGAAGCAAGAGCAATTTTCTATAGGGAGGAAAATAACTTTGAACATTCTAAAGTATTCATAGCTGTTGTTGTCCAAAAAATGGCTAATGCAGATAAAGCAGGGGTCATGTTTACTGCAAACCCTTCAACTGGTGAAGATATTGCTTTAATAGAAGGGTCTTGGGGTCTTGGTGAGGCTGTTGTATCTGGTGATGTAACTCCTGATAATTATGTTGTGGATAAAAAAACTAATGAGGTTGCTAGTGTAACTATTAGTGATAAAAAAGTAATGTATACTAATGATGAAGATGGTACTAGTATTAAAGTCGATGTTCCTGATGAAAAAAGGAATGAAAGAGTTTTATCTGATGATGAACTGGTAGAGTTAACAGAAATGGGTAAAAGAATCCAAGCTCACTATGGTCAACCAATGGATACTGAATGGGCGTTTGAAAATGGAACATTGTTTTTATTACAAGCAAGGCCCATAACTACATTAGGAGATGTTGAGTTAGATGAATCTAATTCTGATGATGTTGGAGATGTCCTTGCAAGAGGTCTTGGTGCTAGTCCAGGTACAGCTTCCGGTAAAGTTAAAATAATTAATGACATTGATGAATTAGATAAAATTAAAGACGGGGACATCATGGTTACAACCATGACCACTCCAGATATGGTGCCTGCTATGAGAAGAGCTAGTGGTATTGTAACTGATGAAGGGGGTGTAACATGTCATGCATCTATTATTTCTCGTGAATTAGGTATTCCTTGTGTTGTAGGAACTGGTTCTGCAACAACTACATTAAAAGAAAACTCTGACGTCACAATAGATGGTAAAAAAGGATTGGTCTTTGATGGTATTACTAAAATTAAAGCTGATTCAACTACAGTTGCACCAGTAAATGCTGAAGCACCTATTGTAACTGTAACTGAAGTAAAAGCTAATGTGAGCATGCCTGAAGCTGCTGAACGTGCTGCAGCTACTGGTGCTGATGGTGTTGGACTTTTAAGAACAGAACATTTAATGTTAACTGCAGGTGTTCATCCAGGAAAATTTATTGAAGATGGTAAGGAAGATGAATTAATAGATATTATTGCAGATAATGTAAAAATCGTCGTTGATGCATTTTATCCAAAACCAGTATGGTATAGGACTTTAGATGCACCTACTGATGAATTTATAACATTGGATGGTGGAGAAAACGAACCTGAAGAACATAATCCAATGCTTGGTTGGAGAGGAATTAGAAGAGAACTTGATCAACCCGAAATCCTTAAATGTGAATTTAAAGCTCTTAAAAAACTTTATGATCAAGGATACACTAATATTGGAGTTATGATTCCATTATCACAAACTCCTGATGAGTTAAGACAAGCAAAAGCACTTTGTTCTGAAGTAGGTTTAGAACCTCACACAGACATTGACTTTGGAATGATGGTTGAGATTCCTGCTGCTGCTTTAACTATTGAAGATTATATTGATGTTGGAATTGATTTTGTAAGTTTAGGAACAAATGATTTAACTCAATATACTCTCGCTGTCGATAGAAATAACGAATTTGTTGCAAAACATTATACTGAAGAACATCCAGCAGTAATGAAGTTAATTGAAATGACAATTAAAAAATGTGCTAAAGTAGGTATTAAATGCAGTATTTGTGGTCAAGCTGGAAGTGTTCCTCATATTGTTGAAAAACTCGTTGCATTTGGAATATCAAGTGTATCTTCAAATGCTGATGCTGTGGCGGAAGTTAGAAGGACTGTAGCTAGAGCTGAACAGAAAATTATTCTAGAAGCTGCTCGTAAAAACTTAGAATAGTTTTATATTTTTTTTCTTTTTTTTTATTTAATTAGCTCATGTATCAGGTTGTTTTATGGAAGATAAACCAGTATCTCGTAAAGAAATTTTAAAAGAGCTTGAAGAGATTCAAAAATTAGATTGTAAATACTCTGATGGTAGGATTTTAGGGTCTATGTGTACAGAACCTCATCCTTTTGCAAAAGAAGTTTTTTGTAAATTTTTAGATTCAAATCTAGGAGATCCAGGACTATTTAAAGGAAGTAAGTATATTGAAAATAAAGTCATCCAATCTCTTGGAAAATTATTATCTTTAGATAAATCTTATGGAAATATTGTAACTGGTGGTACAGAAGCTAATATAATGGCAATGCGTGCAGCAAGAAACTATGCAATGAAATATAGGGGAATTGTTGATGGTGAGATTATTATTCCTGAATCTGCACATTTTTCATTTAAAAAAGCTGCTGACATGCTAAATTTAAAAATTATCGAAGTGAATTTGGATGATAATTTTAAAATTGATGTTGAATCTCTAAAAAATCTTATTTCAAGTAAAACTGTAGCTATAGTGGCTATTGCAGGTACTACAGAATTAGGTTTGGTGGATCCTATTGAAAAAATAGCTAAAATTGCCAATGATAATCATATTTATTTTCATGTAGATGCAGCATTTGGCGGATTTTCTATTCCATTTTTAAAAGAATTAGGGTATGATTTTCCAGATTTTGACTTTTCTCTTCCTGGGGTTTGTTCCATTACTGTTGATCCCCATAAGATGGGTTTAGCTCCAATTCCTGCTGGTGGAATTATTTTTAGAAAAAAAGAATTTCTAGATGTTATGGCTGTTGATTCTCCATATTTAACAGTTAAAACACAATCTACAATTGTTGGTACAAGATTGGGAGCATCATCACTAGCTGCTTATGCAATAATGAAATATTTTGGAAAAGAAGGTTATTGTAAGATAGCTAGTGAAACAATGGATAAAACAAAATTCTTAAAAGAAGGGCTTGAAGAAATAGGATATGATGTTGTTTGTGAACCAGAGTTGAACCTAGTTGCATTTAATCATCCTAATAAAAATGCACATGAATTAGCTAATGAATTAGAAGAATTGAATTGGAAAGTTTCTGTTGCTAAATGTCCAATTTCAATTCGGGTTGTTTTGATGAATCATATTAAAAAAAATCATTTGAAAGAGTTTTTAGAAGATTTAAAAGAAATTTATTAATCTTTAATATCTTCAACATACATTAATGGGTAATTAAGCTCTTCAATGAATTCTATTCTTATTTTTGCTTCTGCATTCTTTACTTTTGTATAAATTGTAACATCAAGCATGTCTCCACTAAGGGAGGTGTAGTCAAATCCGCTCATGTTCTCTTCGAGTTTATCAAATTTTATTTCAGCTTCCACATTTTCTATTGCTGGTTGTAAGCTTAATGATTCTTCAATAGCTTTTTCCAAACCTTTTTTGGAACTTTTAGATACAGGAACTCCTACAAATTGGTGAAATAGAGCTCCCATGCTTATAGCTCCTTCAAATATTGCTCTTTCTCTTGATGTAATATTTGAAAAGTATTTTTTATCAACATCCAATTAAACTCCCCCATTCAAGAATATTATTTTGTCATAGATTAATTGGGATGGAATTGGATTGATACAACAATAAATCAGTACAGCCGATATGATTAAGATAGTAGCTAAAATATAAATTCTATGGTCTTTAGGGTAGAAGTAACTAAATATTAACCCGACCACTAAAAATAATCCTGTAATAATTATTGCATTTAATTCTTGTGGATTGTTTTTTATTACTTCGTTATTTATTGGATTTTTATCATTTATTTCTGCTTGAATTATTAATCTGTGTTCTGTTGAACCAATAGGGTCACATGTGACTAAATATAAATAGTTTCCACTTTCTTTCGTGTTTATTTTGTAGTTTGGTTCTACAATTGTTGAATTAAGTACTGTATAGTTTATCTCACCAATTCCTGGCCATTCTAGTAAAACTGAATCTCCTTTTGATACTTCATTAAGTCTTAAAAATGGTGATCCTTGGAGTGTTCTATGTCCATAAATCACCAAATCACCTTCAGTTGGCATGTTCGAGGTTTTATTATACCATACTCCTTGGGAAAGTGATTCATTATTTAATTTTTCTTCAACTCCAATAGTTGGTATTAATATCACAGGTGCATCAATATTTTTTTCAACAGCTATTTTTGATGAAAAATAATTAACTTCACCCATAGCATATAATCCAATTATTAATAAACAAATTATTACTATTAAAGTTGTGATAATTTCTTTATTCATAATATCAATTTTTTATCTTAAAGATATTATATTTTACCTTTTAGGAATTAATTTCGTTTATCATCCATTCGGGAGCGTGAGTTGTTGGGATTGTAAGTACTATTTTATCCATGTTATTTAACATATAATTTACTTTATCGTTTGGTGTTTCAATAAGCAACATATATTGAGCATCTAAATCACCTAAATTGATTTGTCTTTCATAATTTGATAATTTAATACCATAATTTTTAAGTAATTCTATTGTTTTATCTTCATTATATCCATTTAACATTGATGCTTTAATTAGTTCTAATACATTTGAAGAAAATCCTTTTGTTTTTTCATTTGGATTTGTTTCATTCCCATTTACTTTTAAATTCGATTTTGAATATTCTGAGTCTATTTTTCCATTTTCTTCATATCTCATTATGGCTAAAACTGTACACCCACTTATGTCAGGGTTTGTATTACTTGTGATGTTTGTATCATTATTATTTGTGTAGATATCAACAATGCTTCCTACTTGTATTAATCCAGCACCCGCTTGAAGTCTTGAAATTAAAACAGGTACTGAAACCGTATTTGGTTTTTCGAATTTAATATTAGATAATATTTTTGCATCATTTTCATTTACTATTGTAATTGCGTCATTAATAGGAATTATCATGTCTTTTGTTTCATTTTCATATGTTACCATGGTTCTATTGTAGTTATCTTGATTTTTATATATTGATTTTTTATGAAAGGATTTCCAATCTTTTGTAGCAGGAATTAATAAATTTATATTTTCTAATTCTTGGGGACTATTCGCATTTTTTATTTCATTTTCTAGATTTACTGCATTTACAGAAGTTGTTAATGGACCTTTGTATAAATCATGAAGTTCATTAAGTTTACTGGTTTTTATAAAAGATAATTCTTCTTGTGATGGTTCATATATTACAAAATAATAAGCAGACATGATTAATGTTATCAGGATTAGTGTTGTTATGATTACTCCAATTTTTTTCTTTTTTTCATTTTCACTTATTTCTGTTGAATTGGGACTGAGATAAACTCCAATTTTATGATTTAATGATTTTAATAAGCTTAGTTCATTTTTTTCTTTTGGTTTTGAAAAATTTTCTTGTTTAGAAATTTGTTTTCTAAACTCATTGTTGTCATCAAAACCTCTAGGGTATAATGGATCTTTTGGTTGTTTATTGTTCATCATTCATACTCCTAAATTTAATTAAAGTAGGTGGTGGGGATATTTAATGTTTTATTACATTTATTAAAAGGTAGTATAAACAACAAAATAAAACTATAATAGCTGGAATATTAATAGTATAAATTTTTATTGGAATTTGAAAGATTAATAATATAGAACAGATAAAACACATATAAAGTAGCATTGTGTTGCTGAATTTAGGATATTTAACATCGCTAATCATTAGTAAAGAAATTAATATGCTTAATATTAAAACAATATAGGTGTTGAATAATCCACTTAGATAGAATGTAGCTATTATAATCGCGATTCCTGGAATGGGAAATCCAACAAAATCTTTTGTTTTAGTTTTATTTGCAATTACATTGTATCTTGTTAGTCTTAAAACGCCACATATTACTATTAATAGGCAAACAATTATACTACTTAAATTGAGGAGGTTTGAAGTTGCATTGATGGATTTATAAATGAATATTGCTGGTGCAATGCCGAATGATATGATATCTGATAGAGAATCAATATTCTTTCCAAATTCCAATTCATCTTTTCTATTGGTTTTTCTAGCTACCCAACCATCTACGGAGTCAAACATGACAGCTAGTATAATTAAACTTGATGAAATTACTAAATTTTCATTAATTGCAAATATAATAGCTAAAAAACCAGAGCTCATATTTAATAATGAAATGATATCTGGGATTGCTATAAAATTTTTCATACTAGTGTTTTTAAGTGTCATGTTAAACCTCAGTAATACTTTTTTATTTATCTTTTATTAACTTTCGCTTGTGTTTTGGTTAATTTTTCTTTATTTATATTTTTACTTAGACATGTTTGTTATTTTTATTAGATATTAAAGTTTTAACTTATTTTTTTAATATTGATTTCAAATTATTTTTCTTTTTCTTTTTACTCCTTGAAATGTTTTATTATTTTTTGTATGGTGTTAATTTTATGCCAATTTAAGCATTTTGAAGTAAAATATATATAATAATAGATGGTAATAAATATTAATTGTTGGGCTTTAATAAATAACATTTTAAATATTTTTAGTAATGTGTATTTGGATGTTAATTTTTATTTATTGAGCTAATATGTGTTTATAACTAATAATATGTGAGAAATTAAATGATAGAAGATAATATACGTGTTCTAAGACAAGCTGCAAAAATTAAATCCAGTAAAAATCACACGGTTGAAAAAACATGGTGTGTCATTGCAGGTAATGTGGATTTAATTGATGATATGGCTTATAAAGCTATTGCATCTAAATATAATGTTAAGATTAGATTTAGGGAACATGCTATATTACACGATGGAAAATTAGATAAGAAATTTGATTTTATCATGCTTTATGGCATTTCTACAAGCATTGATGCTTTTAAAAGAGATGTTGAAAAGCAGGGTGGAGCTTTTGTTCAAATTTCACGCTATTATCTTCAAGAGGAATCTAATTTGATGGTGTTAGTTGCTCCTGATGATATTATTAAACATACTGTATCTACCATCGAGAAATTAAAAATCCCATTTGCGATTTTACAAGAATCGCAAACTACTGGATTTATTGATGTTGATTTGAATAATGAAGTAAAACTACCAAAATTTATTAAATCTGTATTAAAACCGTTTTATAATGCTAATGAGGTTGTTTTATCGACAATTCTTATTTCTGTTGAAAAAGATGAAGATATTAAAAAAGTTCAGAGTATAGCTACATCTAACAGAATTTTCATCATCGACTTTAAAGATATTGTTACGGAGGATTAGTCATGAATATTTTTGGAAATGAAGAGGAAGAGCCACAAACTGAAAACACACGTGTTATCAGTAATAGTTTAGGGATTGATTTAGGAACTTTAAATACTGTAATTGCAAAGCCTTCTGGAGATAAATTTGATTTATATCAGATTCCTTCTGTTGTTGCAGTTAAAAAAGATGATCCTAGTGAAGTTTTAGCTGTAGGTGAAGAAGCTAAAAAGATGTTAGGAAGAACTCCTGGAGATATTTTGGCTGTAAGACCTTTAAAAAAAGGTGTAATTGAAAATGTTGTACAAGCACAAGCTTTATTAATTAAAGCAATGCAAATAGGTATTAATGAAGGTGAAAGTGTTGGAAGAATTGTTATTGGAATTCCTGGTGATTCTTCTGAAGTAGAAAAAAATGCTGCTGAAGAAATTGGTAGAAAAGCAGGTGCTCAAAATATCTTAGTTATTAGTGAAGGACTAGCTGCAGCTATTGGTGCTGGTTTACCTATTGCTGAACCAAATGGAACTATGGTTGTTGATATTGGTGCAGGATCAACTGATATTGTAATTATCTCTCTTGGAGGTATTAACGATATTGAAACTGTTAGATGTGGTGGGGACGATATTGATAATAAGATTGTTGATATTGTAGCTGAGAAATACGATGTAGCTATTGGTATTCATGATGCAGAATCTGCAAAAATAGAAGTGGGTATGGTTCATTGCAGCGAGCAACTTGAAAATTTAAGTGTTGAAGTTATAGGAAAATCTTTAGAAACTAACAGACCTAAAAAAGTGGTTATTGATTCAATGTTAGTTGCGGATGCTGTCGAACCGTTTATGCAACAAATAATTGATGGATTAAATTTTATTTTAGAAAGATTATCTCCTGAATTAATGATGGGAGTTTATAATAATGCAGTAGCTGTTGGTGGAAGTTCTAGACTTCGTGGAATTAAAGAAAGAATTTTTGATGAAATAGCAATTCCAATAGAAGTTTCTGATGATCCAATGACTGTTGTTGCAAAAGGTACAGCTATTGTTGCTGCAGAACCTCTTGCATTAGAACCTGAAGTTCGTCTTAGAGCTTTAAAATAAATATTTTTATTTATTTTCTTTTCTTTTTTTATGCTGATTTTTATGGATATTTTAGGTATGGATGAAGCTGGTCGAGGTTCAGTTTTAGGTCCACTAGTAATTGCAGGTGTTGTTGTGCCTGAAAAAATGTTTAAAGTTCTTGAAAGAATGGGTGTTAAAGATTCCAAAAAGTTAACTCCTCAAAGAAGAACTATTTTATCTAGAAAATTAAAAAAAATGTTTGATTATGGGGTTGTTATCATTACAGCATCTCAAATTGATGAAATGAGAGCTAATGGGATTAATTTAAATGAAATTGAAAGGAAAGGAATGGAAAAAATCATTTTAGAATTGAATCCAAAAAAAGCAGTTGTTGATGCTGTTGATGTTAAGGCTGAACGTTTTCAGGAAAATTTGCACCAAGCAACCGGAGTTGATGTAATTGCTCAGCATAAGGCTGATGATAATTATATTGAAGTAGGAGCAGCATCAATTATAGCTAAAGAAGTTAGAGATTCTCAAATTGAAGAAATCAATAAAGATTTTATTAAGATGGGTGGAATCGGTTCAGGTTATCCTTCAGATCCAACTACTAAAAAATTTTTAACTAATTTTACATATGAATCAATGCCTGATTTCGTGAGAAAGTCATGGACTACGGTAGCTAAAATGAAGTGATTTTTTAATTAATTTTAAGTATATTGACTAATATATTATTTTTATAAATATTTTGTATAATATTACAGAGGATGAGTATGATTATTGAGTATATTATGCCTTTTATTGATGGAATAGCAGATATATTTACTCAGGGAGGAATTATTACGTATATAATTCTTTTTATTGGAGTTTATGGTCTTATTATTTCGTTGAGGAAGATTGTGTATCTTAGGAATATTAGTAAAATAGATACAACTGAAATTTTTGGGGTAGTTACAGCTTCTATGGAAAGAGGTGGAGCTGTTGAAGCATTAAAAGCAATTAATGGTTTTAAAAACCCTATTTCTAGAATTATTTCTGAAACTTTAAAGATTGGTTATAAAAATAAAGTTGAAGTTGAAGAAAGTATGGAACAAATTTTCATTGTTGAATTGGCAAAAATGACAAAAGGTTTGAATACGATTAAAACAATTACAGAATTAGCTCCTTTTTTAGGTTTAATTGGTACAGTTATTGGTATTTGGTTAACATTTAAATCATTAGGTGTTAATCCAGATTCTGCTGCAATGGCTGAAGGTATTTATGTAGCATTAACAACTACAATTATGGGTTTGTTAGTAGCAATCGTGTTATTGCCATTACATACTTATATTCAAGGACTTATTGAAGCAGAAATGGATAAAATTGAACTTGCTACAAAAATGACTAATTGGGGATATGCTGTAGTTAAAGTAAAGGTCGATGCTAATGTTGAATGTGCACTTGAAGCTCTTCAAGAAGCCGAAGGTGTTGTAAATACAAGGTTAATTTCTGATCCTTATGCAAATATTAAGGTTTCATTTAAACCAAGCATGTTAGATAAAAGTATTGCCAATATCATTTTAGAGAAATGTAATGTTAATGCAGAAATTACAGAAAGTAAATTAAGACAATAAGTGGTTTTATGACAATTGATGTTAAAGCATATAAACGTAAGATATTAAATCAAAAACCAAGTATTAATTTGGTTCCATTTATTGATATTCTTTTTACAATCATGATTTTTCTAGTTATAACAAGTAGTTTTTCAGCTACTACAACTGATGTAACAGATGATGCTACAAATCCAGATACTGGAAAACCAAATGTCACAGATGTATCTGGTGATGCAGAATATTATGTGGTCCCTGTAGCTAATTTACATAAGGTTACAGTTGATGGTCAAGATAGATCGGATGCGATTGCAGGTAATGCTGTTGGGGTTCAGGCTAATATTATTGATAATGGACAGATTGTAATTAAACCAGGTGAGGTAGTTATTACTACTCCTTCAGGTGACTCCCCTCGTGATGCTGTACAAAGTCCTACACTTTAAATGGAGTAAAAATAAAATGTATGTTGGAAGAATTCTATCTGTTGGAATGACTAGTGAGAGAAAAGCTTTTGTTGCATATAGAGTTTCAAGTAGATCATTTCCAAATAGGCAATGTTTAAAACATGAAAAAAGAGTAGCTGTTGTTCCTATAGAAGGACATGAAAGAGATATCTTCGAAAATACCTATATTTCTTATAATAGTATTATTATTGAAGATGATATTGCTATTGTATCTAATGGTTCTCAAACAGATGTGATTGCTGATAAAATAGCTTTAGGAATGAATATTAAAGATGCACTTGCATATTCATTACTTACAATGGATTATGAAAAAGATGATTATCATACACCTAGAATTGCAGGCGTTGTGAAATCAGCAGAAATAGAAGAAGATTATGAATGTTATATAGGAATAGTTAGTGATTCTAAATTGTTAGTTGAAAAAGTACCATATGCTAAAGCAGCATTTATTTCTACATATGGAAATCAAGTTTATGATTTAGTGGACTTTGATGGTGAAAATCCAAAAGAAGCTGCTAAATTTATTTTTGATCGCGGAACTTTTGCTAATTATGAAAAACCAGTAACTTCATGCGCTGCTGTTTTTGATGGACAATGGAATATAGATATTTATAATCCTTAATCTTTTTTTTATTCTCATGATGATATTATGACAATTGAATTAATTGGGTTAGAGAATATTCCAATTGTAAATAAGGGCGATGACATTTCACAAATGATTAAAGATGCTATTTTAAAACAAGAATGTTCAATTAAACATGGGGATATTATTTTAATTGCTGAAACTTTAATTTCAAAAGTAGAGGGAAATTTTATTAAAATAGATGAAATAAATCCTTCAAAGGAAGCTATTGAAATTGCACTAAAATCTAAAAAAAATCCAAAATTAGTCGAAGCTATTTTTGGAGAATCAAATGAAATTGTAGAAGTAGGCCCTGATTTTATTATAAGTGAAACTCATCATGGTTTTGTTTGCGCAAATGCAGGGATTGATGAATCTAATGCTGATGAAGGATTAGCTACTCCTATGCCTAAGGATTCTGATAAATCTGCAAGAGAAATTAGACGGTATTTAGAGGAAGAATTTGGGGAAGAAATAGCTGTTATTATCACAGATACTCAAGGAAGAGCATTTAGAAACGGGGCTGTTGGAGTTGCTATTGGTTGTTCTGGAATTAAAGCACTATGGAAGCGTGTTGGTGAAAAAGATTTATATGGTCGTAAACTTGAAACAACTGAAATTGCAACAGGTGATGAATTAGCAGCAGCTGCTTCTCTTGTAATGGGTCAAGCTGATGAAGGATTGCCGGTTGTTATTATTAGAGGTTTTGATAGTTTTGATAAATTGCGTGATGTTGATTCTAGTATAACTTCTTTAATTAGACCTAAAGAATTTGATGTGTTTAGAAAATAAGTGAAATTATGATTACAATATTATCTGGTGGAACTGGAACTCCAAAATTACTTCAAGGAATAAAAGAAATAATTGACCCTACTGAATTAACTATTATTGTAAATACTTTGGAAAATGATTATTTTTCAGGTGTTTATGTATCTGCTGATATTGATACAGTTTTATATACAATGTCTAATCAGATTAATGATGAGTTGTGGCATGGCATTAAGGGAGATACTTTCATTACTAATGAACAACTTGAAAAAATAGGAGCTCCTGAATTGCTTCGTATAGGAGATAAAGATAGAGCTACTAAAATACAAAAAACAGAGTTGATGAAGAAATATTCTTTAAGTGAATCTGTTGACATTCAGGCTAAAAAAATGGGTATTTCATCTAAAATCATACCCATGAGTAATGAAGACTCAGAAATTAAGATTGTTACAGATATTGGAGAATTAGAATTTCATGATTTTTTAATTAAACATCAATGTCAACCTGAAGTTTTAGATGTTAAATTCTCTAATGTATCCCCTTCAGAGGGGATTATTGAAACTATTAATAATTCAAAAGCAGTTATTATTGGTCCTTCCAATCCTATTACTTCAATATTACCGATTTTATCTCTTGAAGGTGTTCGTGATGCTTTAAAAAAGACTTATGTAATTGCAGTGTCTCCTATTATTGGTGAAGATTCTGTTAGTGGTCCAGCTAGTAAGTTTATGAAGGCATTGAATATTGAAGTTTCACCATTTGGTGTTGCATCATTATATGAAGATTTTTTAGATAATATTGTCATTGATGAAAAAGACATTGACAAAATTAAAGATTTAAAGCAAATAGTTAATAAGGTAACAATTACAAATACAATTATGGATAATTTTAAGGCTAAGAAAAATTTGGCTGAGATAATTTTAAAAGAAGTTCTTTGAGTGGAGCGTTTTTTTAATGATACAAATGACATTAATACAAATTGATAATTATGGTCCTTGGACTGTTACTCCAAGACCACGTACAGAATCTGATTTACAAATGTTGCAAGCAAATTTATTTGCTGATTTAAATCAACAATTCGGAAATAAAAAAGGTTTAGTCTTTTTTACAAGATTCGACAATTTACTTGCTATTTCAAATGGTCTTAATGAGGAAGATCACTTAAGAATTCAAAGATCTATTAGAAATAGATATCCTATAACTGTTAGTATGGGTGTAGGTGCTGCAGAAACTCCTCATGAAGCTCAAAAATTAGCAACTATAGCTCTTCAAAGAGAAGGTGGAGCCCAATCAAGTCAAAGAAAAGAAATTTTAGCTATTGATAGTTTAATTGAAGAAGAAGATGATAGTTTTGTTCAAGCAGCTCATATTGATATTAATAGTGTAACTAAAACTTTAACAGATATTGAGTCTGCTTTTGACACAAGTTTCATGGTTAATAAAGCTCAACATTATTTGATGACTAAATTAATTAAAAAAGGAGCATTATTATTTTTCATTGGTGGAGATAATTTCATGGCTCCATGTAATGGAATGTCTGAAAAAGATATTGAGGAGGTTCTCGTTGAAATTAATGAGGAAATAGGTATTGCTCTTAAAGCAGGAATAGGTAGAGGAAAAAATGCTGAAGATGCTGCTTACATGGCAGATATTGGGCTTGAAGAAATTCGTGAACGCAATAATGAAATGTGGACTTGGGTTATTGAAAAGGAATATTAGGGGGAATTTATATTTTTAAAGTAGTTGCTCCTATGGCTGGAATAACTAATGCCGAATTTTTAAATAAAGTTATTCCATTTGGTTTCAATGTAGCTACTTTAGGGGGTTATAGTTTAGATACTCCTACAATTAAAGCTAGTGAAAAGATAATTAAAAGAGGAAGAAGAGAATTTTACTTTCCTCTCGATGAAATTTTTCCATATATTGAAAGCGAAGCAGCTTTGATAAAAAATACTCATAAAAATGTAAAAGTTTCTGCAAATCTCAGATCAACAACATCCCAACCTATTATTGAGTTAAGTTCTATTAAAGATTTAGATATTGTTGAAATTAATTGTCATTGTCGTCAAGATGAAATTTTAGCTATTGGTTGTGGCCAAGAAATGTTAAAACGAAATGATTTACATAAATTCATTTCAGAAGTTGCAGATAATGCTAATTCAAAAGTATCTGTTAAGATTAGAGCTAATGTTGGTGGTGTAGATACATTAAAAATAGCTAGTTTAATTGAAGATGCAGGTGCTGATTATTTACATGTTGATGCTATGAAAATCGGTGCTGGTGCAGATTATGAATTATTGAAAAACTTAGTTAATCAGGTTAGTATTCCAGTTATTGGTAATAATTCTATTAATAACGAACCAAATCTTGAAAAAATGTTAAAGACTGGTGTTTCTGGTTTTTCTATTGCAAGAGCTATTATTTCTGGCAATTTAGATTTTGATATTCTTAAATATTAAATTCGAAACTATTATAAAGAATTTAATATATATTTATTAATTGATAAAAAGGTGATTTCATGGATTTTATAACTCTTAAGAATATTACAAAAACATTTAATGGTGTTGATGTTCTTAAAGATATTAATTTAAAGATATATGAAGGGGAGACATTAGGTATTTTAGGACGCAGTGGTAGTGGAAAATCCGTTTTAATTAACATGCTTAGAGGAACTTTAGATTATAAGCCAGATAGTGGAAATATTATTATGAATCTTGCTGTTTGTCCTGAATGTTTGGCAGTTGACTCACCATCTCATGTTGGTGATAAATGTAGTTGTGGAGCTAATTTAGAATCTAAAGAGATAGATTTCTTTAATTGTGATAGATTGTTATTTGCAAGTATAAAAAGAAGAATATCTATCATGTTACAACGTAACTTTGCTTTATACGATGAGGAAACAGTAATTGAAAACGTCATGAGGGCAATGGATAATGATAGAGATTATGAAGATAAACTATATGGTGCATTAGAATTATTAGAAATGGTTCAAATGAATCATAGGATTACACATATTGCTCGTGATTTAAGTGGTGGGGAAAAACAAAGGGTTGTACTTGCAAGACAATTAGCTAAAGAACCGATGATGTTCTTAGCAGATGAACCAACTGGTACATTAGATCCTCAAACTGCTGTTAAATTACATAATACATTAAATCATGGTGTAAAAGAAGCTGGAATAACTATGTTAATTACTTCTCACTGGCCAGAAGTAATGACAGAACTTGCTGATAATGTAATTTGGCTTGAAGAAGGTCAAATCAAAGAGGAAGGGAATCCTAAAACCGTTGTGGATAACTTCATGAAAACAGTTCCTGCTCCTGAAAAACCAGAGATTCCAGAATTTGGTGAACCTGAAGTGGAAATGAAAGATGTTAAAAAACATTATTATTCTATTGAAAGAGGAGTAATTAAGGCTGTTGATGGAATTAATTTAACTATCAATAAAGAAGAAATCTTTGGTATTGTTGGTTTAAGTGGTGCTGGTAAAACTACACTTACAAAAATGTTAATGGGATTAACAGAGTTAAGTAGTGGAGAAATCAATATTAAGCTAGGTGAAGAATGGATTGATATGACTAAGGTAGGCCCTCTTAATAGAGGCCGTGTAATGCCATATATTGGTTTATTACATCAAGAATATTCCTTATACCCACACAGGGACATTTTAGGAAATTTAACTGATGCTATTAGCTTAGATTTACCTGCAGAATTTGCTAAGATTAAAGCAATACATGTATTGACTACTGTTGGATTTTCAGATGCAACAGCCGAGGGAATTTTAAGTAAATACCCTGATGAATTAAGTGTAGGAGAAAAACACAGAATAGCTCTTGCACAAGTTCTTATTAAAGAACCTAAACTCATTATTTTAGATGAACCAACAGGTACAATGGATCCAATCACTCGTGTTATTGTTACAGATTCAATTTTAAAAGCACGTAAAGAATTAGAGCAAACTTTTATTATAATTTCTCACGATATGGACTTTGTGTTAGATGTTTGTGACAGAGCTGCTTTAATGAGAGGAGGTAAAATCCTTGATATGGGTACTCCTGAAGAAATGGTTGAAATATTAAATCCTGATGAGAAAAGGGGTATGTTTAAAGAAGAACAAAAATAATATTCTTTTCTTTTTATTTATTTAATAATTCTTTTATTTCACGCCAATTTGGCAAGAATTCCTCCATTAATTTTTTAAAATTTTTACTATGATTAAATTCAATTAAATGAGTTAATTCATGTATAATAACATATTCTAAACAGATTCGTGGTTTTGTAGCTAATTTTAAATTTAATGTGATTCGTTTATCTTGAAAGTGACAATTACCCCAATTTTTCATATCTCTTATTTTTACTTCATTAGGTTGTTTTCCAACAATATTTATACATTTATTTAATAATGGAGGAATATTTTTTTTCATTTCTAACCTATAAAATTCATTCAATGCTTTTTTTCTACTTTTTATTGTGCTTCTTTTTGAAACAGGAAGATAAATAATTCCATTATTGACAGTAATATCTTTTACTTTTTCATTAGATATTACTTTTAAAATGTATTTTTCACCCCATAGGCAATGGGTTTCACCAGACTTATACTTTAAAGGAGCTTGTATTTTATTTTCTAAAATATATCTTCTCTTTTTTTCAATCCAATCTTTATGAGATTCAATAAACTCATAAATTTCTTTATCAGATAAATGTTTAGGTACTGATACTTTAACATTAGCAATTGGTGGCAATACTCGTATATACATATTTTTAATTTTTTTTCTACTTATTTCAGTTGGAATGTTATTAATTTTCATGTTTTAATATGTGTTGTTGTTTAAATCAAATGGCGTATTCCATTAATTAATTTATTTATCTATTTCTCTAACATGAAATACTTAATCAATTAATATTTGAGATTATATATACTATAAAAAAGGTTATATAATTTAAAATTTATATAAATAAACTAATATTTTAATTATTATTAATTTATATTTTAAACTTTGATTTGGAGGGAGTATATGACTTGGGAAGACGCACCGTCTCATATTTGTAGAGGAGGAGATGTTAGGGGTTTAGCATTTTGTTGTCCACCGGTTAAACCATGTCCTATATTAAATGTACTAGATGAAGTTAATTTAACTCCACAAGATTATATTGATATTAAAACTCAATTTGCAAGAGAAACTAAATTAGGCGAAGGGGCAGGAACTTGTTTTGGATCATTAGTATGGTGTTGCAAACCATCTAAACCTTGTCCATTAAGAGACATGACTTTAAATAATATTGGAATGAGCCATGATGAGTATTTAGATTTGAAAAAAGAGTTATCTGAAAGATTAACTGGTGTTGAAAAACCAGCAGCTGATGAAAAAGCAGAATCATTAGCTGAAACATTTAATGTTTCTAAAATTGAAGCAATAAATATTTTAACAGATTGTAATAATGATTTAAGGGCTGCTGTTAGAGTATTAAGGGCAAAAATGTTGGAGAATTCTGATTAAAATGAATTGGACTTCTTGTTATTTGAAAACTTCTGATTTAAAAGTATTTGTATTAGGTACTGGTGAAGTAGCTACTCGTAGAGCAAATAGATTCTTAGATCATGGGGCTTTTGTTAAATTAGCTGGAAGTGATTTGGATGATGGACTTAAAAGTAAAGGAGCTATTTTAGTATCAACGGATGAAGTGGATTCTTTAGTTAAATGGGCTGATTTAGTTATTTTAGCTAGTGGTGATAAAGAGCTTTCAGAGTATGTTTCAAAAATTGCAAGTAATAAATTATTAAATCGAGCAGATGCACCAGATGATGGAAACATTATTATTCCAACAAGTTTTAAAATAGCTGATGTTGAGATTTCTATTTTTACAAATGGCAGAAGTCCATTAATGGCTCGCCAATTAAGAAAAAAGATTCAGTCAATTATTACTGATGAAGATATTTTAGAAATTGAACTTCAAAATTTTGCAAGGTCTTTACTTAAAAAAAAACTTTCTAATCAAAAAGATCGTAAAAATGTTTTATATGACATTTTTGAAGATGAAACTGTCAATAATTTAATTAAATACAATAAGATTGATGAATCAAAAGAATACATTAAAAATTTAATTGATAATATAGGGGATTTAAGTGATACTTAATTTAAGGGTTGATCATAAAGTAGCAGATATTCATTCAATGGAAAATATTGCTCAAGATATTGATGAATTGTTTTTAAAGTTGCAAGAAAGATTTTCAATTACTGAATACATTGAAATACATACTTGTAATCGTAAAGAGTATTATATTCATAATGATTATATAATGGCTGAAGAAGAGTTATTGGATCATGATAATAATGCGATAATTATTGAACATGGTGAAGATGCAATTATTCATTTATTACGTATGGCTGCTGGTTTAGAATCAATGATTGTTGGTGAAGATCAAATTTTAGGTCAAGTTAAAGATGCTAAATATAAAGCAAGCAAAAATCTTCACTGTGGAAAAGTTTTAGATACTCTTTTTACTAAAGCTATTCATGTAGGGCAAGTTGTAAGAAATAAAACTAATATTAATAAGGGTTCTGTTTCTATTGGATCAGTTGCTATTGATTTAGCAGAAAAACATTTAGGAAGTTTAGAAAATAAAAATGTTTTAGTTGTTGGTGCTGGGAAAATGGGTAGGTTAGTTGCAAAGGCACTAGCTGAAAAAGATTTAAAAGCAATTTTTGTAGCAAATCGAACTTTTTATGTCGCTGTTGAGTTAGCTCGTGATTTAAATGGGGAAGCCATATTATTTTCTGACTTGGAGAAGTATTTAGCAAATGCAGATTTAGTTATTAGTGCAACAAGTGCACCTCATACATTATTAACTAAAGAACGTCTTTTAACTATTAATATGGATTATTCTAATTTGATGATTGTTGATATTGCAAATCCACGTGATGTTTCAGAGGATGTTGCTGAATTAGGAGTTAAATTATTCAATATAGATGATTTACGAGACATTGCAGATGAAAATACTCAACTTAGAATTAATGAGTTTTGTGAAGCAGAAGATATCATCGAAGATGAGTTTAATTTACTTAAAGGGTCTTTCAAAATAATGGAAGTTGAAGGAACACTAGCTAATTTAAGAGTATCTATGGAAAAAATAAGACAAGATGAAACTAAAAAAGCTGCTTCAAAATTATCTGATGTAGATGATAGTGCTAAAATATTAAATAATTTAACAAATTCTATTGTTAATAAGATTTTTTTTGATATTTCTCAAAAAATAAAAAGTGCTGCAAAAGAGGATAATGAGGATGTTCTCTCTGCAGTTGAGTATATTTTCTGTGAATAATGTTTTGTATTAATAATCTCCTAAAACATCCTTTTCAAGAGATTCATTTATTTCACTCCAATCTATTTCATGATTTAAAGATTCAGGTTTGAATCCAAATCCTTTTTTACCTCCACCACCTTCATTATTCCGTCTTTTTTTAAATGATCCTTTTTTATGTTTTTTTCCATCTAAAGTCATTCCTTCTTTGACACAATAGCCATTAGCATATTCTAATATGGGTTCAACACCTTTAATAATATTATTTTTAATTGTTTCATTTGTAAATATCTCTTGTGGTCTTATTAAGTTGGATTTTTCTAATTCTTTGTTAAAATCGCTGGAATTATCAACTAATTCGCATAACTTTTTAATATTTTTAATTATTTTTTTAGAAGTTAAATGACCAACTTTTACATAATAATAATTATCTTTAAAGTATTCTTCATTATTAATAGGACGAGATATGACAAATTTTTCCCGTATTTTTTTATAAATATGAGATTTGGGGTCTATTTTGATTAAAAACGAGACAGAATTATTTTTTGAAATTTTAATAGATGATTTTTCAGGATTATTATTAAATTTCAATATTAATTTTGGCTTCGGTTTATATTTTTTAAACTTTTCTGTTTCTTTTAATCCAAAATAATATATTTTTTCATCATTGTTTAGACATATCCTTGAGAACCATATTGAAAAATTGTTTTTGTAATTTTGCTTAACTTTGCTATCATGTGGTTTTGGCATTATATCATGTTTTAATCTGATATATTCATTTCTTTGCAGTAAATGCAGTAAATTTTTAAAAAAACTTGCTTCTTGTATATTCGGGTTAAAATTTTTCATTTAAATCACATTGGTGTTGGTTATGTTTATATATGATGTTTTATTATATATATCTTGTGTTTATTTTTTTAAAAAAAATAATAGGGATTTATTCAAACATTCCTTTCACTTCACTGTTTTTAATTTTACAAGATTTGATGGCATAATCAATATCTTTCATAGTAATGGTGTTCGAATCATTAGCTATTGCATGGTGAAGTGATGTTTTTAAGATTTTTTCTTTCAAATCCCGTCCAGACATTCCTTTTGTCATATTAACTATTTTGTCTAATTCTAAATTATAATCTAGTGGGATTGTAGCTAAATTTTTTTTTAAAATAGCTAATCTTTCTTCTTCGTTCGGTAATTCAAATTCAATTTCTTCTTCAAATCTACTTCTAAATGCATAATCAAGAGAATTAAGATTGTTTGTTGCACAAATTGTCATTACGGCATCATTATTTGAAATTCCATCTAATTCAGTTAGTAATGAGTTTACTATTTCAGACACATCTCCTCTTAATGATTGAAAACTTCTATGCAGGGCTATTGCATCGATTTCATCAATGAATATTAATGATGGTGAATTTTTACTAGCCTTTTCAAATAATTCATGAATTTTAGATGAGCTATCTCCTACATGATCTCCAATAAGTGATGTGGCTTTAATTAAATACAATGGAATGTTAAGTTCATTAGTTAGTGCTTTTACAAGCATGGTTTTTCCAGTACCTGGTTGTCCGTAAAATAATATGTTTTTTGGTGCCCATTGGTTAAATATTTCGGGATTTTCCAAATATTTCATTAACACTTTAATTTTATTTTTAGCATTTTTTTGACCAACAACATCAGAAAGTTTAATGTTTGATTTATTTTTAACCTCATCAATTTCTTTTATTTCATCAAATAAAATGTTAATATTCGTTTTTTCTGAAATTATTGATTCATTAGGTTTGGCAGTTATTATTTGAAATCCATAGTCTGGAATTATTTTTTGATCGAATAAATAAGAATTTTCTTTTACAACTACTCCTAACCATTGTTCACGGGCATATTCTTCAAATAATTTTGTGTTACTAATTTCTATATCATTTTCCATTAATGCAAAATCAAAAGGATAACCAATAGGTTTTAAAACTACACATTCAGCAAAGATATCATTTCCATTTTCTTTTTTAGGTGTTTTTTGGTTTGATGTTTTACTTTCAACTGGTAAATTATTGCTTTTCAAATTATCCTCCCTTTGTTTTTTATTTATATAATAATTGGATTTGTAAATTATTTTATTTAAATAGTGATATATTATAAAATTTGAACTATATTAAACTTTTGTATAATTCTTTCATTTTTAGGGCATCTTCATCACGAAGTGGGGTTTCACAAATAATATTTGCCTTCCAACCATTTTCAACAAGATTTTCAAGTAAATCTTTAATATTTGGACCGTATTCATCACTTTCAGCAAGTATATGATGTTTTACTTCACCACCAGGGCCATATTCGATTGTTGTAAAATGACAATGTAGCATATCAATATCCAGATTATCTTCAATTGTTGAAAAAATACAATTATAATCTGTTTTACTATTTAAAAATCCCCTACCTCTTGCATGTACATGTGCAAAATCAATTGTTGGTTCAAAATGATCAAAGCTAGCACATAATTCAACAATTTCTTTAACATTTCCTTGTTGTGTGCGTTTTCCTGTAGTTTCGGGAGCGAAAGTAAATTCACAAATGCCTTCTACTTCTAATTTTTCAAATAACTTATTAATGGTATTTTTTGATATTTCCATAGCTTTTGTGGGTTTTTGATTTGTGTAAAATCCTGGATGAAATACTAATCTATAAGCTCCCATCCATTCTCCTGCACGTGCAGTAGCTATTAGATGATTAAGACTTTTTTCAATCTTTTTTTCTTCTTTTGCACATAAATTAATATAATATGGACCATGCATTGAAATTAAAATGCCATATTTTTCAGATTCTTTTTTTAAAGTTTCAGCTGCATTTTGACCAATTCTAACTCCATATGGTGATTGGTATTCATATGAATCAAGTCCTTCTTTTTGGATATATTTTGGAGCTTCGTATGCTTTACCTTTGTAATTTATCGGGCTACCGGCAGGTCCAAATAGTACATTATCTTTCATTATTATCAAAGTGTCGGTTGATAGGAATTATAAAATTCCCATTGATTTGTTGGTTTTAGCTATTGATTTTTCCTTATCACTTTCTATTTCTAAAATTGCTCGAATAGCATCAATATTTTCAGGTATTACATCAGATTCTTGATGTACAGCTTGCATATAGAATAATTCATTTTCTACTACATTAATGGATTCTCTCCATACAGGAATTTCATATAAATCATTTCTATTTCTTCCTAATTCTTTAGCATATTCCATTAACTCTGCAGTTGAGCCTAAACCTTCTGATGCATCAATAACAAGCACTCTTGAACGTTTTTCTAATGCTTCAACAATGTCTTCAGTTTCAACATTGTTGTTGATTTCAACCATAATATTGTGTTGGTGCATTAAAGTTGTAGGTACAAGAAGCGCCATTGTGGTCACATCAATTCTATTCATAACAGTTTTTACATCTGGGCCATGATGTGATGGTACAGTTGGAGGATTAGGTACAATTGAGTTAATTGGGCCTTTTTTAACTTCAGATGGGTCTGATCCTCTTCTAACCATCACTGCCCTAGCTTTTTTAATATCTGCAATTTTATCAATAGTATATAATGTTCGTGTAAGACCAGTAGTATTACAAGAAACTACTCTGGTATAATCTGCACCATACGAATCATCATAATTGGAAATAGCATTAAATGAAAGGCCTGTTAATTCATGATCTTCTCCACCTTGATAAATAGCTTTTATGCCAGCTTTTTTATACATTTCAAGATTTTGAGGTCCAATACTTCCAGGAGTACAATCTACAACAACATCGGCTTCTTGAATCATATTTTCTACTGTTCCTGCAATTTCAATACCCGCATCTTTAAATAGTTGTTCTTTTTCAGGAATTCCAATATATAAATCATATCCTTTTTCTTCAACAGCTGTTCTTGCTTCATAATTTGGTCTAGTTTTACTAACTCCAATTATTTTCATATCGTCCTGAGCAGCCACTGCATCGGCCACTCTCTTACCTATGGTTCCATATCCATTAATTGCAACAGATTTCATTTTAATCCCTTTTATAAAAAAAATCTCTTATGTGGATTAAATTTTATTGTTTAAGTTATTTATAATTTAATATTTTAAAATGGGTTTAAAAGTTTAAAAAAAGAAAAAAAATAAATGTAGATTTATTCTACATCGAATCCTGCTTCTTCAACTGCTTCAGTTAAATCAGCATCAGTTACTTTATCGGTATCTAAGGTTATTTTTGTAATCCCGCTGTCTAAATCAGCTTTTGCATCTTCAACACCATCAATATCAGTTAATGAAAGTTGAACAGCATTTACACATGAGTTACAATGCATTCCTACGACTTTAATTTCTTTTTCTTCAATTGCCATAAGTTTCATCTCCTATAATTTATATTTATGTACTAGTATTTTCAAATAGGATTATTTAAACTTTTAGTTTTAACTAAATTATAGTATTTTCATTTTTTTGAGGTTCATTTAAGTGTAGTTTATAGTTAATTAACTTTGTTGAGTATGATATAACTATTATAGAACCAATATTATGAATTAAAGCTCCTTCAATTGGACATATAATATTTAAAATAGCTAATATCATAGCTAATACATTTAAAGTAATTGCAAATCCAATACTTATATTAATTGTTTTTATAGTTTTTCTAGAAATAGCTATTAGTTGGGGAATATCTTTAAGGTTATCATTTATTAATGTAATATCTGCAGTGTTTATTGTTATATCGCTTCCAATTTTACCCATTGCTATACCTACATTTGCTTTTTTTAATGAAGGAGCATCATTTATTCCGTCACCAATCATGGCTATTTTATTATTTTCAAGTTGTTTTTCTTTGATATATTTTAATTTATCTTCTGGCAAACAATTATAATGAGCATTGGAAACATTTACTTCTCGAGCAATTTTCAGCCCAGTTTTTTCATTATCTCCTGTTAATAATGTGGTTTTTATGTTTAATTTTTTTAACATGTTTATTGTTTTTTTGGAACTTTCACGCAATGTGTCTTTGAGGATAACTTTTCCAATAACTTCTTTATTTTTTGAAACATAGATTTCAACATTCAAATCATTTTCATCAATAAATTTTGGTGTAATGTTTTTTTCTTTAAGATATTTTAAATTACCAGCACATATTTCATCTCCATCTATCATGCCGGTTATTCCTTTACCAACATCAATTTTAAAATTCGAAACTTCTTTTAAATCTTTATTTTCACTATATTTAACAATACTTTTTGCAATGGGATGTTCTGATTTACTTTCTACTGAAGTTAATAATTCCATCATTTCTTCTTCATCATCACTAATAATTTTAACAATTTTTGGGGTTCCATGAGTTAGTGTTCCTGTTTTATCAAATATTAATTCCTTTACTTTTGATAGTTCTTCAAAGGAGTTTCCATCTTTAACTAAAATACCATATTTTGTTAAATTTCCGATTGCCGCCATGATTGCAACGGGTGTAGCTAGCACTAATGCGCATGGACAAAAAACAACTAAAATAGTCACTGATCTTGTTATTTCACCTGTTACTATAAAGGTTAAAATGCTTGCTGTAAATGCTATTATCACAATCCAAGTTGCCCATTTATCTGCTGTTTTAACAATTTTTGCATTTTCTGGTTTTGATGATTCAATTAACTTAACTAGTCTTTGAAACGAACTATCTTTACTTTTTTTAGTTGTTTTCATTGTAAATGAACCATATTCATTTATTGTTCCACTATATACTTCATCACCTTTTGTTTTATTTAATGGTAAAGATTCTCCTGTTATTGTAGCTTGGTTAATTGATGTTTCACCATTTAAAATTACACCATCACTAGCTATTGTTTCTCCTGGCAACACTTTTAAAATATCTCCAATTTGGATATCTTCAGCATTAATTTTTTCTTCAATTCCATTTTTTATTCTAGTTGCTTTTTGTGGAGTTAGATTTACTAATTCTTTTATTTTTAATTGTGTTTTTGATACAGTATATTCTTCTAAAAATCCTCCAATAGCCATTATTGTTGCAATTTCTCCAGCTGCAAATGTTTCTCCAATAATTATCGAAGCAATAATTGCTATTGTTATTAATAAATCTGCTTTTATATCGTGTTCTTTTATTAATTTTTCAATACACTCTTTAAATATTGGAATTCCACAGAGGATAATTGGTACTAAAGATAAATAATCTATTAATAGTAAAAAACTTCCAATCAATGTTATTGTGGAGATACTTATTTTGATAATATCAATTTTTTCTTTTTTGCCAAATTTTAAATTCATTTCTTACAACCCCTATGTATGGCTATACCTGTATTGGTATATAATTATTTTAAAAAAAATTATAATCTGGAGTAATATTCTAATATTGATGAAAAATCATTTATTGCATCATCAGAATTATTAGATTCAATAGATTCTTTAATACAATGTTCTAAATGTCCTTCAACAATGATATGCCCTACTTTGTGTAATGCTGATTTAGAAGCATTAATTTGCATTAATATTTGTTCACAAGGGATATCTTCATCAATCATACGATCAATAGCATTTAATTGACCTATTATTTTTTTGATTCTTCTATGAATATTTTCTGAATCCATACATTTTTTCAAAATAACACATCCTATACCTATTGGGGTATATGTAGTCTGGATGCATATAAATGTTTTGATGGTGATTTTTTAAAAATAAAAAATAAGAATGAAAATTTAAATTTAATTTTCCAATTCTTCTAATTTTTGTGGGAAATATGTGTCTACAACATATTCAAGCCCATATTTTGAAAAAGATTGCTGTTCTGCTTTTTTACCAATCTTAAGCATCTTTTTAATTTCTGTTTGCCAGAAATCACTTTTGTATCTTGGATCTTTAGATAATTCTTTTAATCTCATGACATCGACATCTTTGAGCTTATCAGTTGGTAAATCATAGTTAATAATATCTGATGCTGTAACACCCATAAATTTAGCATCAGGAGTAGCTAAATCGTGATTAACATGAGCTAATTTAGCACTTCCTGAAATAATTACTTGTGCAATGTGGAACCCCCAGGGGTCTCCGTCGTTACAAATATAAACAGGTAAACCTAATTCTTCATTTACCCTTTTAATGAATCTTCTTGTAGCACGAGCAGCTTGTCCTTTTAATCCGACAATTAAAGTATTAAATCGTTTATGCGCATTTTCTTGAACCATTCTGTGGAACATCCCCATTGTTTCCACTGCAATGACTCTTTCCACACCACAATCTAAGAATTCTACTTGGTCAATAGTTGGTGAAATAGTATAACCGGATTTCCCTGCTTTTGAAGCATTAATTTCCACATCATCATCTAATAATGTAATGTCTCCATATACTGATGCCCCGTCTTCCTCAGGCATTAATCCTAAATCTTCCCTTGTAGTTCCAAGCGTTACTTCTAAATCTTCTCCAACAATGTTAGATTCTTGTTGTGTTTTAAAACTAATTCCCCAACCTTCAGAAACATAATACATTTCCCTGATAGTTGCTGTTTTTTCTCTTGATACTAAATCTTTACAGAAATTAGCTACATAGACCATTTGTCCTAATTTTCTAATTTGCTTAACATTACCTAATGATCTTTTTCCGTATCTATCGCCTAAGATATAATATCTTTTAGCATCATCATAAACAATATTTCCAGTACCACGGGAAGGTACTCTAATAGAAGGAACTTTATTTTTTTCAATTTCCTCAATGATTTCTTGACCTAATCCTTTTAATTTATTAAAAGTGTATTCTTTTCTTAATTCTTTATGAGATTTTTCTTGTTGTTTTACTTCATCAGTCATTTAATCACCTGTCTGCATCATATTCATCTAATGCACTATCAACGCTATGTCCACGTTCATCAAATTCTTCCATGATGATTGCATCAAGTTCTTCTTCTTCCTCTTCTTCCTCGATTTTTTCACCAAGTAACTCTGCAAGCGCTCTTTTAGTTACTTTAGCTAGAACTTCTTGATACTCTGGAACACCGGTTTCTCCTAATTTAGCAGATTCTTCAATAATTACAGGAACATAATCTTCAAATACTTTTGAACGTTTTTCTTTTTCTTTAGCTGCTTTTTTCGCCCTAATGTGCTTTTGAAGTTTACGAGCTAATTTCATTGTAGCTTGTCTAATTTCATGAACAATTTCAGGTTCTGGTGATACACTTTGTTTACCAGTTGAAAGATAAGGTACTTGAGTTGATATAATATTTACAAATAATGTTAATGGTGTGTTATCTAAATCTTTAAGGCCATAACGTTTCCAGTCAATACTTTTTAAAGCTTCAGTAATAGCACAACTTCCTGCATCGAAAGTTAATGGAACTCTGTTAGCAAATCTCATAATTTCAGACTTTCTTTGTTCATTAACAACTCTTCCAGCTTCTCCACCATATGCAAGTCCTGCTTCAATAATGAATGATACTCCTCCGGAATATGTTGCAGGTTTTCTAGTAATTGTTGTGATGAATTCAGGTTTTAGTATTTGTTTCATACCTTTTTCAATTTGTTCAGATCCAATAGGAATAAGTCCATTTGTTGGTGGAGCCATGAATTTCATTTTCTTAAAACAGTGTACAATAGTTTCTGCTTCTGAGAAAGTCATGTCTTTTGGACGTTTATTCATGTCAATTTTAGTTAATTCACTTATTTCATCGACTCTTTTATTTGACATTCTTGAAAGTGATGCGGTTAACATGCTTTTGTATCTTCTTTTATCGGTGTTTTGTGCCATTGTCATTAAGTCATCAGCACTAACTCCTGTTGGGTGAGGTAATACTTCCTGAGGAAGTACTGGAATAACATCTGCGGCTCTTTTAAAAATGTATTTGTGCCCACTCGGATCTCTAAATGTAATTTTAGCATGAGGGTTTCCAATCATGGTTCTTCTTATGTATTCAAATGCACCTTGTTCTGCAAGGGAGTATGAAACTTCTTTGAATTGTAATTCAATGCAAACTCCAGTTTGTTTGCAAGGGAAATCTTCACGTTCCATTAAAATTCCAGTATTTTTTTTCACATCCATTTGAAATTTCATTTTAACTCCTTTGAGTTCATCTCCATCTTTATAACAGGAAATTACACGGGTTGGTTTACCGGTTGTCATTTGAGATAGTAGTACACAACCACTACAACCTAAACCTTGTTGACCTCTTGATTGGATGTTTCTAAATTTAGATCCTGCAAACATTGTACAGTATACTTGCATAATATATTTTTCAGGAATTCCTGGACCGTTATCTTTATGTTTTAAGATATAATGTTCTTTATCTACTCGTTTTAATTCAATATCAATATCTGGGAGAATTCCTGATTCCTCAGCTGCATCAAAACTATTTGTTATTAATTCGTGAAAAACAATTGTTAATGAACGGATTTTCCCAGTAAATCCTAACATTTGTTTATTTTTTCTAAAAAACTCGGATGGGGTTAATCTTGTAAAATCTTTCTGCCAATCGAGTCCGATATCTTGTTGTATCACGTTTTTCCTCCTTTTTTGTAGGTTATTGTGATTATTAATTATTTCATTATCTTATACCTAATCTAAGTTATAGATCATTTTAAAAGTAATATTTTTTTATTACCCTATCTATAGCTACTAAAATTAAGATAAAAATAATAATAATTTTTTGCAAAAAATATAGTATTTAAACTATGTTATCTATATATGTTGGTTAAAGTATATAATAGTTTACTATATTATTTAAAATATTGACTCTACTTTTTATTAAATAGTAATATTGTAGTCATTTTAAAAAAATAATATAAGTAACAAAAAATTTTTGTTACTAAATGTTTTCAGCATCGAATTCGATACCATCTTTTAATTCGATTTTATCTTCTTCGATTCCAACTAACTCTTTAAATTCTTTCATTTTTAATGTTTCTTTTTTATGTTCTAAGAAAGAATAAACAGATTTATGTCTAGATCCATTTAAGATCATTTCAATAGCTTCTTTAGCTACCGTAATATTGTCCATTTCACCTATTAATGAAACGGTTTTTCCATAAATAGCCATATCAACTTCAGCCATTTCCATTATTATTTCACGTGTTTTTCCATTTTTACCAATAATTCTGCCTTTATATCTAGCAAGAGCGTTTTTAGATTTCCCTATATATAAAGGTAATTTCATAATTTCTAAGTAAATTTCATCACTAACTAGTTTAAGTGCAACTTCAGGGTTAAATCCACGAGCTATAGCTTTTACAATGTGATTTGCATTCCAAACTCCTAATGGATCTTCCATATCTTCTCTAGGTGATATATATACAGTACCATCATTACTATCTATTTCAAGTATGGTTCTAGTAGCTTTTTCAATGGATTTTTTAATATTTCCATTGCTTCCAATTAATGCCCCTACTCTATTTTGAGGTATTTTCAAATAATCTGTTTCTGGCATATTTTTTCACCTCTCATTATAGTATTTATTTTAAATATTTTATTTAAATTTATTTAAAAAACTTACAATCAAGGTATTCCCAGACTTCTTCAAAACTAGTTTTAACACATAATTTTCTATATTCGTGAACTATAGTGTTGATGTCTCTTTCAAGTAATTCTCTTGAAATGGGATTGTCTAAAACAACAGATTGTGAAACATCTATAATAACAGGTTTTTCATTAAAATTTAAGATGTTATAATTAGATAAATCACCATGAACGAGTTTAGCTTCGTTAACAAATAATTTAAATTGAACTAATAATTTATTAAAAAATTCATCAGGATTTTTAGGTGGTTGGTTTTTAACAGGTTGAGCTGGATTTCCAGTTTCATCCCCAATGAATTCAATTAAAAGAACATTATTAGCACTAGTGAATGCTTTTGGAACTCTAACTCCAGCTTCATATAATCGTGTTAAGTTTTTAAATTCTTTTGTAACCCAAGAGTAAATTATTTTTCTTTTATTTTTAGTTTTTATATTAAATCTTGGATCGCCTTTAAGATAATAATCCATTTTTTTAAAATCAGAAGTAGCTATTCTATAAATCTTAACAGCTAAAAAATTTTCATTTTTATCAATGCCTGTAAGTACATTGGCCTCTTTTCCAGTACTTATTGCACCATTTAATATATCAATGTATCCTTGATTAGCTAATTTATACAAAGTTTCTAAAGTTAATTTATCAAAAATTTCATTACCTACTTTTCGCTCAGAATTATCCTTTTTTCTTTTTTCAGAATGTAATTTTTGATGTTTTGCATCTGCTTTAGCTATTTTTGAATCCATTAAAATCGTTTAAAAATAGGTAATGGTTACATTTTTAGGTAACCTTTTCTTTCAAGCCAATTAGATTCAGTTTTGGTGTATCTCCAAATCACATCAGCTTTTTCATCAGATTGAAAATCCCAAGGTTTTACTAAAATGACATCTCCTTCGCGAATCCAAATACGTTTTTTCATTTTTCCAGGGATTCTAGTCATTCTCATGTTTCCATCTGCACATCTGACTTTTAATTTTCCATGTCCCATGATTTGTTCTACTACTCCAGGTATTTCTCCTTTTCTAGGAGTTCTTACTCTTCTATATTCTTGTTGTTGGTTTTGATTTGGTCTTGACAAATACTCTCCTCCAGTTTCAATAGCTTATCTACTCATTATCGTACATAATATTAAATTATTTATATATTTATAAATAATATATATATTAACTTATTGGATTTTATTTAAAGGAGATATTATGGGAGTTGAATTTTTAAAAATTAAAGAATGTGATGATGCATTAAATATAATTCAAGATTTATTTGATGAAAATTATAACTTTTTAAGTGAAGAAATATCATGTAGTGAAGCTTACGGTAGAATATTATATGAAGATGTTTATAGTAGAATAGATTTTCCTCCTTTTGATAAAGCATTAAAAGATGGATTTGCGATTCTCTCAGAAGATAGCTTTGGAGCTAGTGAAGAAAATCCAAACACATTAGATGTAATTGATTTTTTAGAAGCAGGTTCAACTACTGATAAAGTTGTTGAAAAAGGAAAATGTATTGAAATAAGCACTGGAGCTGCACTTCCTGAAGGCTCTGATGCAATTGTGATGGTTGAATATTGTGAAAAATTTGATGATAAAGTTAATTTATTAACAACCGCCACTCCATCTCAAGATGTTGCAAGTAAAGGATCTGATATTAAAGAGGGAAATTTAATTCTTAAAAAAGGCGATTTTTTAAATCCGGGTAAAATTGGTGTTTTACTTTCACAAGGTTTTGAGAATATTGAAGTTTTTAAAAAACCTACTGTTGGTGTAATATCTTCTGGAAATGAAGTTACAATGCAAAGTGAAGAATTAACGCATGGTAAAATTTATGATGTTAATGGAAACATGATTAAAAATGCTGCAATTTCATGTGGTGCTAATGCAGAGTTTTTAGGTATTGTTCAGGATGATTATAAATTAGTTAAAGAAAATATTATTAATGCTTTAGATGAAGTAGATATTTTACTCTGTTCTGGTGGGACTTCTGCAGGTCAAGGGGATGTAATGAGAACAGTTTTAGATGAATTAGGTGAAGTATATGTTCATGGAATTTCTGTTCAGCCTGGTAAACCCACTATTGTTGCTGTAGTTAATGGTAAAGTTGTTATTGGCCTTCCAGGTAATCCAGTTTCTGCTTTGATGATATTTAATGTATTTGTAGCTCAAGCATTAACTAAATTGTCTGGAATTAATAAAGAATTTGAGAATAAAATAGTTAAAGGTAAAATGACTAGAAGAATTCATTCTCCTGTGGGTCGTATGCAATATCAGCTTGTTAAAGTGGATGGTGAAAATGTTCATCCTATATTTAAGGACTCTGGTGCAATATTTTCACTTTCAACAGCAGATGGTTATGTGAAAGTTCCAAAATCTGTTGAAATTTTAGATGAAGGAGAAAATGTTGAAGTTTATTTATTTAATTAAAAATATTTTTTAATTGTTATTTTTAGATATATATTATAAGGTGTAAGAATGGATAGTGAAGTAAAAATTATTCCTGATCAAAAATTAGCTGTTATTAATTACAAAGGTCCAATTGAAGATTTAGATATTTTAGTTTCTAAATTAGTTGGTTGGGTTGATGCTGAAGAAATTAAAACAAATGGAGAACCATTTATTGTATATTACTCTCCAAGACATGATGTAAATGAAGGGGATGCTGTATTTGATGTAGGTATTGTCCTTGAAGAAGATGTTGATGAAAAAGATATTATTCGTGTTGTAGATTTATTTGAACACAAAGTTTTATCTGGAAGGCATTATGGGTCAATTGATAATATTTTAGATACTTATAAAGAATTAGTTGAAATTTCTCAAAAAAACAATTATGATATTATTGGATCTCCTAAAGAAGTTTTAATTAAAAGTTTTTACAATTGTGATGATGAAAAAGAGTTTGTAACAGAAATTCAATTACCTATTATTGAAATGTAGGTGTTTAATGTGTCTAAAGAAGGGTTTGATTTAGATAAAGAACTTGAAAAAATTTCTAAAAATACTTATAAATCAATGAAAAAATTCGAAATGGCTTTTGATGCTAAAATAAATAGGCTAAATCAAGAAATTGAAAGTCTTAATAGGAAACAATTGAAAGATTTTGATGATAATAAAAAATTAACTTCGCATTATCTAAATATTGATTATTCTTCTTCAACAATTGACAGATATCGTGAAAAATTGAAAAAAATTTAATTTTTCTTATTTTTACTTTTACCATTGTCTTTTATTAAATATTTTATTGTTGGGTGTCTGTCAAATTTAATTTTTTATAAAAAATTGTTTCTTATTGAGTATATAAATTAGATACTATACTCACTGGAATGATTACTAAAAGTCAATCGAGCGTATTATACATTAATTCAGTGAATTTTAAAAGTATAATTCATCATTGTTATTTTTTCTCAGCGAATGTACGTCTAAAAATTTTTCATCAACATCAAGACCAATTTCAAAAAGACTTAAATGCCTTGAATTCAAATAAATAATACGAAAAATGATTTATTTTTGTTTTATACTAATAATTATTCTCTATTTTATTATATTTTTATTTTAACTTTATTAAATATAATTCCAAGTTTAATAAAAATACAAGCAATATATTTTTTTACATCAAAGTGAAATTTCATAATAAATAATGTGTTTTTTTGATTAAAATGGTAAAAAAATTTTGATGTTAGTCCAAATTTTACTATGTTTTCTACAAAGTTCTAATAATATAAAAAAATTTGTATTGTTCCTTTTAAAAAGACACAAAGGAAAATTAGATTGTATTAACATATTAAATAGAAAAAATTACATTTTGAAATTTAATGCCTGAAATGTGTGTAAAAAGAAATTTGGAGTGTTGGGATGAATATTTTTTCAGTTGGGTAATGTGTCAAAGAGGAGGTTGGATTGAAAAAAACGAAAAATAAGAGCTAACAAAATTGAGTCCACCCCTCCTCCATAAAATAATGATATCAGTTAATTATTTATATGATTATCTATATAATTTTTTATTGTAAAATAGTACTTTCTAAAAATAAAATTGAATTATTATTTATTTAATGTAATTATGTTCATTTAATGTAATATGATAAAATATTTGGCTTTAGTATTAAATAATAAATAGTTCTTTTTTTTGAATTGAGAGTATTATTTTTTTCATATATAAGAAAATCCTATTAAAACTTTTGAATTAGGGTATATTAAGTAAGAAATAAATGTTATTGCTTAATAAATAATTTATTAATAAGTTTTTTTAGGGTTTTAGGTAAAATAAATGGAGGAGTTTTTAAAATGTTTAAAAATTTTAGTAAAATTTTAATATTTTTATTGTTTTTTGTATTTTTAACTGTTTCTACAGTTTCGGCAGAAGATAATGTAACTGGGGATATTGGTTTAAATGAGGAAAATAGTAACTATTTGGAAATACAAGATATAGATAATAGTGTTTTAGGCAATTCTGAGTCGAATAATACTTTAAAAGCCTCATCATCTACTTTTAAAGATTTACAAAACATAATAAACAATGCTCATATTGGAGATACAATAACTTTAAACAAGGACTATACATACACTACAGGTGATTCTCCAATATTCATTGGCAAATCTATAACTATAGATGGGAAAAATCACATAATAGATGGAAAATTAGCAACAAGAATACTTAAAATAGATGGAAAACACGTCACAATAAAAAATATAAAATTCATAAACGCAAAAAACACAGACACCGACTGGGGCAGTGCTATAGATTGGTATGGAGACTACGCTAATTTACAATATTGCTCTTTCAACAACAACCAAGGCACAAAATTAGGAGGTGTTGTTTACTTACATGGAACTAATGGTAAAATAAGCCACTGCTATTTCAACAACAACAAAGCCAATAATTATGGTGGTGCTGTTCGTTGGGGGGGTGATAATGGTTTTTTAAGTGGTTGTTCTTTTAATAATAATACTGCCCGAGGGTATGGTGGTGCTGTTTATTGGTATGGTGCTAATGGTTTTTTAAGTGGTTGTTCTTTTAATAATAATACTGCTTATTATGGTGGTGCTGTTCATTGGCATGGTGCTAATGGTTTTTTAAGTGGTTGTTCTTTTAATAATAATACTGCCGAGCATGGTGGTGCTGTTTATTGGACTGGTAATAATGGTAAGTTAAATGGTTGTTCTTTTAATAATAATACTGCCCGAGGGTATGGTGGTGCTGTTTATTGGGCTTGGAATAATGGTAAGTTAAATGGTTGTTCTTTTAATAATAATCATGCTGATTATGGTGGTGCTGTTTCTTGGTATGGTGATAATGGTTTTTTAAGTGGTTGTTCTTTTAATAATAATACTGCCCAGGAGGATGGTGGTGCTGTTCGTTGGTGGGGGGGGGGGTGATAATGGTAAATTAAGTAGTTGTTCTTTTGTTAATAACCATGCTAAATTTAAAGGTAATGTTATTTACTGGTTTAAGTCAGGTGATATATTTGCTTGTACTTTTAGTGTATTTCGTCCTAAAAATACAAACACTGTTACTGTTAATAACTTAATTTACTACGAAAAAAATAATTACAATGTTGATTACTATGAAAATGGTAATAAAATCCTTAATAGTGGGATAAATAAGAATATTACTTTTTTTAATTTAAACAGTGGAAAACACACTATTAAAATGATTTATAAAAAAGATGGTAATGATTTGACTAATGATTTAATTATTACTGGTGATTCTTATTTAAATTCTAATAATGTGTATATGTTTTATAATGATGGGACAAAATATAAGGTAAAATTAACAGACTACCAAGGAAAACCTTTAATTTATAAAAATCTTCAAATCACAATCAAAAATAAAAAATACAACCTAAAAACAGACAAATATGGCTATGCTACTATACTTCTCAAACAAAAACCTGGACAATACTCAATAATAGCTAAATTCAATGGAGATAAAGATTATGGTCCAAGCACCTTCACAACCAAGATAAAAATCTTAAAATCCCCAATAACAAAAAATAAAAACTTAAATATTTATTTCATGGGTGGAATATTTAAAGTACAAATAATACATGCAA
>NZ_LWMU01000124.1 GCF_001639275.1 Methanobrevibacter oralis | reverse complement strand
ATTTATCTGTCCCGTATTTGCATCCTAAAATTAATAAAGCTAAAATAATAATTATAAAAAGAATAATTTCATTTATGTAATTTTTATCATCAAATATTTTTTTAATTTTTTTAGTAATTTCGTAAGAGTTCGAATCGCTTAGAGAACTTGATCCCTCACTAGAACTTTCCATTTCTCTTTGAGAACTTGATGGGGATGAAGCAGCATTTGCAGTAAAGCCAGCAGAAGCTAAATTAGGATTATATTTTGAACTATTTGATTTACTAAGACTATTTGAATTAACATTTCCATGAATTTGAGAGTTGTGTGAATTTGATGATGTATTTGAATTTGTATTTCCGTTTATATTTTGCCCATTATATTTATTATAACCTGGAAGATGTGAAAAACCATTACCTCCGCCATTTCCACTACCTGGACCTAAATTATTTCCATCACCTGAACCAAAGTAGTTTCCATTACCATTACTATTACCTTGGTTATTTCCATTAGCTCCACCAATCGAATGAGAAGTAGAAGAACTAGGCCCTGTAGATATTGGATTATTAGGATTGTTCCCACTAGAGTTGGAATTAGGATTGATGTAAGGGTTATGGGCGCTGGAATTAGGGTTGGAACCAGAATTATTTGATTCAATGACTTTTGGTTTCCAATTTACCCATTGTTTGTACCATGGTTTAAATATATTATGATGTACATTCCAAACGGAGTTATCAGGTCCAATATGACCATTTGGCAATAGACCCCAGTAATTATATCTCATATCAATAGCATATTGGGTTCCATGAGAATGTATTGTGGTGCCGGAAGGTGCGAAGTTATTTACTATATTTGAATCATGTACAGATATGTTTCCAGAGCCTATGTTAAATGCACCTCCGGCATTTAAGGCTTTATTATTAGTTATGGTTGAATTATAAATGTTAAAATTATCTTGGATATGACCATAATAAGTGTAAGAATCATATTCAATAGCTCCACCATATCTTGCAGAGTTATTTGAAATAATTGATCTCATAATAAGGAAATTTTTTGAAATATCTAAAGCCCCCCCATTAGTTCCTGCACGATTATTATTTAAAATAGAGTCTATTATCTGACCATCGTTTGCTTTAGCATATATAACTCCTCCATTATTAATAGCTTGATTATAATAAAATTCAGAAGCATTTACATATAATTTATTGTAGGTTCCATATACAACTCCTCCGTTATAACTATTGAAATATTTATATTCATTTAAATAAAGAGGATCATCTTTAAATCTAGTATCATTAGCCCGATTATTAGAAAAGTAACAATTATCAATGTATAAACTAACATTAGAAATAAAATTAGATAGATATATGGACCTGTCACATTGAGTAGCTATTACTCCACCAATACTGGCTGAATTATCCATAAATGAGGAATTTTCAATTAATACAGAAGTATTTTTAGTATAAATTACTCCCCCTGCTCCAATTGGTGAATCACATGTATATTCATATTTATATAAATTATTTTCTTCTATTGACCATCCATATGAATGCATTGAGATTCTACAAAAGTCTATTGAGGTTAATGCTGTGTTATTATTAAAAGTAGAGTTGATTATTGATAATTTGTTTTTTGAATCTGAATAAATTACTCCTCCATGTATTCCTTGATTATTATAAAAAATTG
>NZ_LWMU01000123.1 GCF_001639275.1 Methanobrevibacter oralis | reverse complement strand
ATTTATCTGTCCCGTATTTGCATCCTAAAATTAATAAAGCTAAAATAATAATTATAAAAAGAATAATTTCATTTATGTAATTTTTATCATCAAATATTTTTTTAATTTTTTTAGTAATTTCGTAAGATTTGTCAGAATCGCCTAAAGAATTTGAACCCTCACTATTATCTTGCATGCCTCTTTGAGAACTTGATGGGGATGAAGCAGCATTTGCAGTAAAGCCAACAGAAGCTAAATTAGGATTATATTTTGAACTATTTGATTTACTAAGACTATTTGAATTAACATTTCCATGAATTTGAGAGTTGTGTGAATTTGATGATGTATTTAAATTTGTATTTCCGTTTATATTTTGCCCATTATATTTATTATAACCTGGAAGATGTGAAAAACCACCACTTCCCCCATTACCACTACCTGGACCTAAATTATTTCCATCACCTGAACCAAAGTAGTTTCCATTACCATTACTATTACCTTGGCTATTTCCATTAGCTCCACCAATCGAATGAGAAGTAGAAGAACTAGGCCCTGTAGATATTGGATTATTAGGATTGTTCCCACTAGAATTGGAATTAGGATTGATGTAAGGGTTATGGGCGCTGGAATTAGGGTTGGAACCAGAATTATTTGATTCAATGACTTTTGGATTCCAGTTTATCCATTTTTTGTACCATGGCTTAAATATATTATTATGAGTATTCCAAACCGAATCATCAGGTCCAATATGACCATTTGGCAATACACCCCAGTAATTATATCTCATATCAATAGACTGCTTGATTCCATAAGAATGTATTGTATTGCTAGAAGGTGCGAAGTTATTTACTATATTTGAATCATGTACAGATATGTTTCCAGAACCTATATTGAATGCACCTCCGGCATTTAAGGCTTTATTATTAGTTATAGTTGAATTATAAATGTTAAAATTATCCTGAATATGACTATAATAAACATAAGACTCATATTCAATAGCTCCACCATATCTTGCAGAATTATTTGAAATAATTGATCTCATAATAAGGAAATTTTTTGAAATATCTAAAGCCCCCCCATTAGTTCCTGCACGATTATTATTTAAAATAGAGTCTATTATCTGACCATCATTAGCTTTAGCATATAAAGCTCCTCCATTATTAATAGCTTGATTATAATAAAATTCAGAAGCATTTACATATAATTTATTGTAGGTTCCATATACAACTCCACCATTATGTGCATTGAAATTATCGTAATAATCTAAATAAAGTGGATCATCTTTAAATCTAGTATCATTAGCCCGATTATTAGAAAAGTAACAATTATCAATGTATAAACTAACATTAGAAATAAAATTAGATAAATATGTGAAACTGTCACATTGAGTAGCTATTACCCCACCAATACTGGCTGAATTATCCATAAATGAGGAATTTTCAATTAATACAGAAGTATTTTTAGTATAAATTACACCACCCGCCCCAATTGGGGAATCGCATACAGATTTACAATGATAAATATACTTCTCTTCAATAGACCAACCAATAGCCTCCATTAAAATTCTACAAAAGTCTATTGAGGTTAATGCTGTGTTATTATTAAAAGTAGAGTTGATTATTGATAATTTGTTTTTTGAATCTGAATAAATTACTCCTCCATGTATTCCTTGATTATTATAAAAAATTG
>NZ_LWMU01000122.1 GCF_001639275.1 Methanobrevibacter oralis | reverse complement strand
GAGTGTTTTCAAGCTTTTTTGTAAATTTTTTTTCAGGATTTTTCTTCTGGATTGTTTTAAGAGGTTTTTTTTACTTGAAGCTCTCAATTTATCTTTGGTCTCCATCATTTTTTCAAAGGATTTTTTTATTGATTTTTTCTTACTGTTTCTTGGAATTTTTCTTTGTTTGTTAATATGATTCAGGAACACTAATTTTTCCAGATTCATCGCCCAATTCCAAATATTCTTCTTGATCCAATTTATAATACTTTTCTTCCAAAGTGTTCTTTCCATGATTATTTTTTAATTGTTGTTCATTGGTTATTATTTTTTAAAGATGTTTTTACTTTAGTTCCATCTAAAACTTAAATGGTGGATTTTCTTCTTTTGCAAATCTTTAAAAGTTGTTTTAAAAGCTTCATCAATTAAATCAGGTATAATCCAATTTGAATCTTTAAAAATTGTCCCTATAAACTGGCTTTTGCATGCCTGCTAAAGTACATATAAGCAATATTCAGTTCTTGTTCTTCTCTTAATTAGGAGAAGACAATTCACCATCAAATAACATTCATCCAAACCAATTCTAAGCAACATTTCACGAGGATAAGCAGGTTCACCAGGCTTATCACGAAACTCTTTGTTAGCTTCGGAACAATCAATTTGATCAACCACATTTTTAATACAAATAACACGGATGACCTTCAGGAATCAAATTACTCAAGTCCATAGGCACCAACATAGTCTTATTAATAGTATCATCTTTTAAAACCATAAATAAAACAACCATAAAGATTAATATTTATAATAAAAGATTGTACTTCATAGTATATAAAATTAAAGGAAAAAAATAAGCGAAAAAAATTTTAAAAATTAATGAGAGTCATGTCCCATCCTGTATTGGTTATTGTGGATGTTAATAATGAAATCTGTTTGTGTATCTGCTATACATGATAAATCTGATCAATTCCTTTTTTAATATATTGAGGTGAGGATTATTTAATTCTTTTAGTTGTTTTTCAGTGTATCCAATTATTATGGTGCATCGCAGATGCTAGTATCACCTGCCAGTACTGAATATCCTTTATAAAGACCAGGTCTATCTGGATCATTGTAAATTCCATCAATAATGTCTTCATTCATATCTAACACAGCAAATATGATTAAGCAATTTTCTTCTTTGAAAAATATCGGATTTAATTAAAATCATATTTTTATCCTTCTTATCACTTCTAATAAAAAATTATAGACTCTACAACAGTCGTTCGACCACAATCATAGAAAAGAATACTTAATCATACTTCCTAAAGTAGTTTTTCGAATACGAACAAAATGCACTTTTCCATCATCATCAATTATATATTTTCGATTTTTCATATTTATCTAATTTTTCCCAAGTTTCATCACAAAAATATTCCCTGAAATATTTAATCATCAAAAACAACCCCCCCCCATAAATCAAAAAAAAATCCAATCATAAAATCATAAATAACATATAAAAATATAATTTACTAATATCTAATATTAACTATTAATAATACTTAAAATCAAACATAAAATAATTTAAACAAATATAAAAACTATTAAAATAAACACATCCAATTACAAGCAAATTAAACGAATTTAAAACAAAAAAAATAATCAAAAATGAAAAATCAATAAAAAAAATCAAAAACCCATAAAAAAAAAGTAAAAAAAATAAAAAATAAATCATATAAACCAATACAATATCAAATAAAAGATTTAAATAAGAAAAATAAGAATAATAAAATACTATAATTAAAAATTAAAAAATAAATTTCTTAAATTAACTGGGTTGATTCAGAGCCGTTAATTATTTATAGTTGA
>NZ_LWMU01000121.1 GCF_001639275.1 Methanobrevibacter oralis | reverse complement strand
AAAAGTAGAAATCAACCTACCAAAAGACCTAACAGGCATTATAAATGTAGTTTTAAATAACAAAACTTACCCGGTAGAAATTATTAATAATAAAGCTATCGTAATCATCCCTAACTTAGCACAAGGAAAATACATAGCTAAAATAACTTATTCAGGAGATAATAAATACTTACCAACCAATACAACAGTGAATATTAAAGTACTTGGAATTAATATTACAGCACCAGATGTTGAAAAATACTACAAAGGCTCTGAAAAACTACAAATCTTTATAAAAGATAGTGAAGAAAATGCAATTGCAGGCCAAAATGTACAAATAAAAATAAATGGCAAAAATTATACTGCAAAAACCAACAACAAAGGCATTGCAAGCATAAAACTTGATTTAAATATTGGAAAATATTCCGCAATCATTAACGCCAATAATAAACAAATCAATGCAAGCATAACAATAAAATCCACAATCCACGCACCTAACATGATTAGAGGCTACAATAGTGGACTAGACTACCAAACAACCTTACTAAATGTTGACGGAACACCACTAGCCAATACCCACATAACATTAAAAATTGGAGGTAAAAAATATTCACTTACAACTGATGCAAAAGGTGTTGCTAAATTAAACAAAAAAATAGCCATTGGAACATACAACATACTAATTATAAACCCAGCCAACTTAGAAAAACAAACAAAAACTTTAAAAATCATCTCCAGAATAAACAACAACAAAAACCTAATAGGAGATTATTTATCCGGAATTAACTACAAAATCCGCATTATTGGTGATAATGGCAAAATTGCAAGTGCCGGAGAAATCATTAAATTTACAATAAACAAAAAAACATACAATATAAAAACAGACAAAAATGGATACGCAACATTAAAAATAACACTAACACCAAAAACATACTACATAACAGCAACCTACAAAAATCAAACAGTAAAAAACAAAATAACCATAAAACAAATACTAAAAACAAAAAAAACAACAACAATCAAAAAAACTGCTAAAAAAATAACACTAAAAGCAACACTAAAAAAATCCAACAAAAAAGCACTTAAAAACAAAAAAATAACATTCAAATTTAAAGATAAAACCTACACCACCAAAACCAACAAAAAAGGCATAGCTAAAATAACCATCAAAAAGAATGTAATAAAAAAACTCAAAATAGGCAAAACATACCCAGTAAAAATAACCTACGTAAAAAATACCATCACAGGATCAGTAAAAATTAAAAAATAGAGGGTCAAAAATATATCCTCTATTACCATTTCTTTTTTCAAAAGTTTTATTATTGATACATTAATAAACTATTTACTCAGATAACCATCAAAAATATTAATAATTAACTATTACACACATACACTCAAAAAAAAATAGTAATTATAGTTTTTGCTAAATGATTATACCATTGCTGTCAAGCAAATGGTTTTTAATAGCTTTACGTATACAAAACCAACATCAACACATTGATTGGAAACATAAAAGAAAAACTGCCCAGACTACTAACAGACAACTAAGAAGAAATACAAATAATAGTTAAAGAAGATAATTGATATGACCAAAAAAGATTTGGTTTACACGAAAATTAAAGCACCAACAAACGAAGAAAGAGATAAAAAGAATTTTTATCATAAAAAATGCAAATCAAACATACAAGATAGTTTTTAAAAAAATTAAAAACCTTAGCTTGACAGCAATGCAGGGACTGTCAATTTGTTAGCTCTTTGACATATTTTTTAGTTTTTTTTATTTTTCTTTGATTCTTTTTGTGTTTTCTGTTGTGTTTGTGAAAAGATTTAAATATTAGTTGTTGTTTTTCTTGTTGTGA
>NZ_LWMU01000120.1 GCF_001639275.1 Methanobrevibacter oralis | reverse complement strand
ATCTTTAAAAAATAATAACCAATGAACAACAATTAAAAAATAATCATGAAAAGAACACTTTGGAAGAAAAGTATTATAAATTGGATCAAGAAGAAGATTTGGAATTGGGCGATGAATCTGGAAAAATAAGTGTTCCTGAATCATATTAACAAACAAACAAAAATTCCAAGAAACAGTAAGAAAAAATCAATAAAAAAAAATCCTTTGAAAAAATGATGTAGACCAAAAATAAATTGAGAGCTTTAAGTAAAAAAAAACCTCTTAAAACAATCCAGAAGAAAAATCCTGAAAAAATTTACAAAAAAGCTTGAAAACACTCGAAGAAAAGCTTAAAGAATCCTGGAAAAAATGATATAATTAAGTGTAAATGATCCAGATTCAAGATTTATGATTAATAAAAAAAAAGAGGTAAAATGGGGAATTTGGATTACAATGGAGAGATTGCTGTAGACTCACATAAAAGAATAATCCTAACATCACACATAACAATACAATACAACAGACCATTACAAACTTGTTCCATTAAATGGAACAAGTACAATCAAATTTAACAGAAATATAACGATGAAAATGCCTGTTAATTACCAAGTAAGTGCAGATAATGACTATTCAACAGATGAAAAACACAGAATATCTTGAAAAAACATGGACCTTGACGGTTACATATCCTCACGAAAACTCTCAAGAAAAAAAATAGAAATTTGTCCGAAAAAAAACCATTTTTCCAAAAGATAAATTATCAACTATGATCACGAAAATGATGACCTATATCTGCCTATTGGTCAACCACTATAGAAAAAAAAAGCGAATACCAATACAAAAACAAAAAAAGAATCACACATTGGACCCAAGAATGCAAAAACTGCCCAGTACAAGAATATTGCAGTAAAAACACAACGATACAGAATAATCAGTGACTATGGAAAAATTTCAAAAATAAAAATGCAAAGAAAAATAGAAAACCACAAAAGCCCCACCAAAAAAAATCTACAAAAATACGCTCAAAAAACAACCGGAACTACCATTTGCAAAACATGAAACAAAACATAAACCTAACAGAATTCACAACAACAGACTTAAAACAAATAAATACAGAGTTTAAACTATACACAATAAGACACAACTTAAAAAAGAATATATAACAAAATAAACAATAGAAAACAACTGAAAAAATAAAATTATTGCAAAAATTTTTAAAATAAAAAAAATTCTATGAAAAATTAAAAAATTTCATGTCCCATCCTGCCAGAATAAAAAAAACCACAAAATAAAAATTTTTGAAAAAATTAAAAATAAGACTTTAAAATAGAGTATAATGAAAATAGAGAATAATTTAATTTAAAAATAGGAAAAATAAGTAAAATTATTAAATTACGGATTTATTGACAAACCTCTTAATCATAAAAATCTTGAATCTGGATCATTTACACTTAATTACATCATTTTTTCCAGAATTCTTTAAGCTTTTCTTCGAGTGTTTCAAGCTTTTTTGTAAATTTTTTTTCAGGATTTTTCTTCTGGATTGTTTTAAGAGGTTTTTTTTACTTAAAGCTCTCAATTTATCTTTGGTCTCCATCATTTTTTCAAAGGATTTATTGATTTTTTCTTACTGTTTTTTTTGGAATTTTTGTTTGTTTGTTAATATGATTCAGGAACACTTATTTTTCCAGATTCATCGCCCAATTCCAAATCTTCTTCTTGATCCAATTTATAATACTTTTCTTCCAAAGTGTTCTTTTCATGATTATTTTTTAATTGTTGTTCATTGGTTATTATTTTTTAAAGATGTTTTTACTTTAGTTCCATCTAAAAATTAAATGGTGGATTTTATTCTTTTGCAAATCTTTAAAAGTTGTTTTAAAAGCTTCATCAATTAAATCAGGTATAATCCAATTTGAATCTTAAAATTGTCCTATAAATTGGCTTTTGCATGCCTGCTAAAGTACATA
>NZ_LWMU01000119.1 GCF_001639275.1 Methanobrevibacter oralis | reverse complement strand
TTAGCAACATTAACAGTTAAAGTATCACTTGTAGCATCCACATAATTAACATCATCAACTAACTTAACAAAAACAGTATGCAACCCAGCTTTTAAACTTGAAACATTAATTGAAGAGCCTACAGAAGAATTACCTACCCTTTTACCATCAACAAAATAAACAACACTACCTACAGCATCACCAACATTCAAAACATGAGAAACAACTAAATTTTGGCCGTAGGTAATATTATTTGCAATTGCACTAATATTTAACATAGCCTTAACAACATTAACAGTTAAAGTAGCACTTGTAGCATCCACATAATTAACATCATCAACTAACTTAACAAAAACAGTATGCAACCCAGCTTTTAAAGCTGAAACATTAATTGAAGAGCCTACAGAGGAATTACCTACCCTTTTACCATCAACAAAATAAACAACACTACCTACAGCATCACTAACATTCAAAACATGGGAAATAACTAAATCTTGACCATAAACAACATCAGAAACTATTGCACTGATATTTAATGTAGCTTTAGTAATATTAAATGTTGTAGTGTTTGTAGCTGGTAAATAGTTTTGGTTTCCATTGTATTTTGCTGAAACTAAGTATTTACCAACTGGTAGAATATCATTAACAACTAATGATCCACTACCGTTAACAATTTTTATTGTGTAGTTTTTATTGTTAATTGTAGCTATGACTTCTCCATTTATTTTGTGTGTTAAATTAGCTATGATAGTGAATTTTTGCTTATATTTAACATCATTTATTGTTATTATTAGGCCTGTTTTAAATGGAGTGTTGTTTTTTACTGTTGTGTTGTTGTTTGTTGCTTTTACGCTGTCATCACCTACTAGTTTATTAGCAATTAGGTGGTTTTTTATTACATTTCCTTCTCTTTCTGTTATTACTGTGTAGTTTCCTGTGGATTTTATGTTGTTGTTGGTGATATTGGCATTACCTAATTGTTTAACAATTATTATACCTGTTGTTTCTACATTTGTGATTACTGTATCGCCAGAACCATCATTAGGACCGATATTTGTTCCATTAGATTGTATAGTGTTGTTTATTATTTGTAAGTATTTTGTATTTCCTGTTATGGCCATTGTGTAGTTTCCGTTGAGTATTATGGTGTTGTTGATGAAATTTTCAGTTACACCGGTTAGTGAAGTACCAAATGTGAATCTTGATTCGCCTGTAAGATTATTGTTGGTGTATTCTGCTTCAATACGACCCATGAATCCTCCTGAGTATATTACATATACTACATGGTTGGATTTTGCAGTTAGATTGTTAGAATCAATATATGCTGTTGCTGGACCTTCAAGGTCAATTGCTGCTGCATAGTAATCATCAGTGTGTGCATGGATATTGTTATTTTTTATATTAATATTTTGGCCACTGATAATTGTTGCATAAGCGTATTTAGATCCATTAACTTCGATTTTATTATCTGATACTTCTAAATCATTACAAAGCATGGCATGAAGTCCATACATTGTATTATAAGTTCCTATTTTATTATTAACATTGATTAAGATGTTGTTGTCTTTAAATTTTACTCCTTTGGATTTTTTAATTAAAAATCCTTCTGATTTGGCTTTTGGAGCATATCCATAAGTCACAGGATCCCAAGACCATTCAATGTCATATGAAGGAATAAATGCAACAACAGTATTATTTTCTATAATAGTATCATTTGAATTATCTATTTTAACTGGAATACTTATTTTATTCCCATTTGCTAAAACTGTAAAACTAATTTTACTATTTTTAAAGATTAATCCATTAGAATCATTTGCAACAACAGCAAAAATATCAGCAACATTACCCACATTACAAACAATATCCAAATTAGATAAAACCACACCAATACCATTAACTAAAACAACAGCACCACCATTGCCAACAAAATTATTAACAGTGCTAAATAAAGTAAGACTATTCAAAACAACACCAGAAGCACTAATTAAAAAACCCATATCATACAATACAGCATTACTACCTAAAATCGAAATATTCCTATTTAAATTAATAATATTAACACCTAAACCAGAAAAATCACCTAAAAATA
>NZ_LWMU01000118.1 GCF_001639275.1 Methanobrevibacter oralis | reverse complement strand
TGCTTTCATATTCATTTTGCGCATTTGCTTTAGTTCTTCTCTTTAGTTCTTCATTGATATTATAATACTTAAGTGAAATGTGCATGTGTTGGTTGTATCAAATCCGAGTTCTCTCATTATTTTATTAATATTCTGGTTTTAAATCTAGTTTACTATTGCAATGGACTCTGTTGCTTTGGATGCTGTTTTTTTTATAAAATTTTTTTGTTGTTGCAGAATCATTCTTTTTTCACTATATTAACTCATGTTATAGGCATTCGATTATATTAAATCAATATAATATATGTTTATAATACCGTTTTCGCTCAATTCATAATCCATTGTACAGTCATAAGCAGCATAGAGGTGAAAATTTCATATCGGTGTTAACATAATAACAATCCATCGAAAGTTAAAAGAGATTTTCTATATCGTTTCGTATGACATATTAATGCTATTAAAAACATTAAATAGTCCAAGAAAGATTTCTTAATGAATCCCAACCATCTTTTTCGCAACTCAATTGCCTTGTTTTTCATTTTAGTTGAAAAATTACAGAAATCTTCATAAAATTCCTATTAAGCCTAATACTTGACTATAATATTTCTACATTTCTTACAAAGTATATCGCTTGACTTTAATAATAAACACTAATTCCGTTTTCTAAATAGATTTTAGGCTTATTATAAGATTTTTTAATAACATCATGAGAAAAACAATGATTTACAATGAGGATTCATGGATTACTCAATAACTCCATCTTTGTTAATAAACGCAATCTTCATCATAGAATACCATCGATATACAAAAAAAATTGAACAGTATTCATCACCAAAACTACATTGCACTCTTTCATCATCATTTTTTCTAACAGAATCAACATTCGAATAGTTAAATATATATTGGTTGCCATCCAAAAAATAAGACATGGAAGACATTGTTTTTTGGTTTCATGTATAAATATTTGTTTTCCAACCTAAATAAAATTTATTATTGCTCAAATTAAAAAAATAATTACAAAAACAAGCTAAAAAAATAATTTAAGAAAAAAATCAACAAGTTAATCAAAAATTAGAAAGATTTAAAAAGAAATAAAAAACACAAAAAACTAGGATTAAAACCAATCACAACAAGAAAAACGACAACCAATATTTAAATCTTTTCACAAACACAACATAAAACACCAAAAGAATCAAAGAAAAAGAAAAAAAACTAAAAAAAATATGACCAAGAGCTAACAAATTGACAGTGCCCTAAATTACTTTATTAACTAAAGTTATGAGTTTAACTTTATATATCTAAAGTACTTTACTTAATTAAAGTTGAGAGTTTAACTTTATCTAACTAAAGTACATATTCTAGCCCATCACATACACTTCTGTTGAAGATGGAGGTAATATAATATTTTCTTTTTTTGTCAGTGATCAGCTCACAGAGTTTTATAATGAAATACTTAAACCATATGGCATTGAATTTTGTTTTGAATAATACTTAACAAAATATACGTTTCAAACAAATCCCAACATTCATAATTAACAACTTCATAAACATTATTTAATATAAAAATAATTCCTACAAAATCAGGAACATAAAGGGGGGCAATATAAAACCATTAAAAATAATATAAATTAACAGTTCCTGAAAACTCCAATTAAATTTATTATTATAATTATATCAATATAACCTCGCTGTTTACCAATCACATGACTAGTAATTGTTTAATCCTTTTTCAATTTATTCTTAAAAAAGCGAATTCCCTCAATATAATAACTTAAAAAAGAATTAATATAAATAGCATAGAATTAACTAAAATAAAAGAAAAACATGAAAATAAAGAAATAATTGAATTAAAAAAAGATTTTTCTTAAGTTTCTAGAAATGCTTAAAAACATATAAATATCCATTAAATAATATATTATTAATATATATTCAATATGATTTGAATATATATTTATTTAATTAAATTAAAAAGGTGGATAATATTTTGAAAATTAATAGGATAATGTTAATTAGTATTTTTTTATTAGCTTTCTTATCATTAGGGGCTGTTAGTGCATTTGATAATTCGAATGATACTATTGGTAATAATATTGCTTTAGATGGTT
>NZ_LWMU01000117.1 GCF_001639275.1 Methanobrevibacter oralis | reverse complement strand
GGGGTTTGTCAATAAATCCATTTTTTCTTAATTTTTCTTGTTTTTAAATTTTAACTAGATATTTTTTCTCTATTTTGTTTTTTCTCAATTATTAATCTTTATTTTTTATTTTCAACGAATTCATATTTTTGGCATTTTTGCAGGATTTTTTCCTGACAAAAAATCTCATTTGATCAAAAGTTTTTCAACAATTTTTCTAACTAGAAAATTCTTTAAATTTTAATCAACAAATAATAATTCTTTTAATAACTTTAATTTACTTTAATATTTCTTAAAATTAAATATAAAAAGTTATAAATATTTTAAATTACATATAGTTATATAATAATTAGTTTTATAATTATTAAGTAAAAATTATTGTATTTAATTGAAATTTCAAGTAATTTCATTGAGTTTATTGCAAAATTTTTTAAAAAGTTGAAAATTTGTAAAAATTGAATATACTCTAAAATATTTGATTTACGATGTCAGTAATAGAATTAAAAGACTATGCTGATGGAACTATCTTAAAAAAGCTAAAATGTGAGGAGGATTGTCCAAAAATGTTGTTGACGATTGTTGATTTCGTATTTTCAGACATGATTCAAAATTTAATGCATAAATTGGATTTGGAATTTGAATCTAAACGTGGACGTCCTGCATATCCCCGAACTCTACTTTTAATAGTAGTTTTTATACTGTTTTAGCATTGATATTTCCAATTATGCAAAAATGGAAGAAGAATGCAAGAAAAATAAATTTCTTTTAATTGCAACATGCGGATTAAAGCCATCACGCAATTCATTCGCTAATTTTTTAAATAAAAGTGACGCAAATGTAATAAAAAAAGTTTTCGTAGCCACATTGGTCTTGTTAAATGATTTACACTTCTTAGATTTTGTTAAATTGTTTGTTGATGGAACAGATATGCTTGTGAGAGCTTCCAAATATTACAAAATCACCAAAAAAGAAGTAAATGCATTAATTCAAGTTCATGAATGGGGTTTATTGCATGAAAACACACCACAATCAATTAATCGCACAATCAACGGATTAAAAGAAAAATTAGAAATCAATAAAGATGATGAAGAACTGTGTAAAACAATTAATTTGGTCTTAAAAAGGATAAAAATATATAATACTCGTATTTACGAAAAAAAGGATATTTATCTTAATATTATGAATGAAAGAAACAATGATGCTATTTCAATTACATTTCCAAGCACTTGTTGGATGAAAACAAAAAGAGGAAGTTATGATTTTGCTTTTAACCTGCAAGAAATCATGACTGAAAATCACATAATATTGACTGGAATGCTCTTATCAGAATCAAATGATAGAAAAACAATCAAATATGTTCTAAATAATATTTTATGAAACAATTAAAGTATTTATTAAAATGCAAAAAGAATTTGGGGAGCGAAGAAACTATAGTGAAATACAAAGAAGAATTCGTGAACACATTTTAATTGCAGATTCCGGTTATTTCTCTACAGAAAATCTCTACTGTCTTTTTATCAATAAAATAAATGCATTAATAATGCCTAAAAAGTTATCTGAAGACCATAACAATAAATTAAGGCAAGAAAACGAACAGAAAGAAAAAAGAAAAGATTCATCGAAAAAAGATTTTGAAAGAGTTAAAAACGGATATATTTGTCCTACAGGACGTTTTATGAGATTAACAAAAGTAAAACCTATTAAACACAGGAAACCACATAAAGATGACGGTCTTCCAGATAATTGTAGGAAAAAACGGTATTTCTTTGAAACATATTCTTGCAAAGGATGCTCAAATATTGAAAACTGCAAAAATAAGACTTTAGTAATCCAATCTACTGACCTTAATTTCGAAATAACTGAAAAATTCTTGGATAAAAGAAGAAATATTCATTATTCGTCCCGTTTTTCACGAAGTGAAGGAATAAATGGGTTTTTGAAAGGTGATAATGGAGTTTTGAAATTAATCGGAACTACAGATAATGCAGTAAATAACGAAATCCAACTAAGAAACACCATTTACAACCTTACAAGACTAATTAATCTTAAAGACACAGCATATTGAGCGAAGAATGCAAGAAAGAGCCCAATAATCCATCATTAAGATAGACTGTACGCTGTATCATAAACGACCATTTTTGAATGAAACATAGAAATCCAAAGAATGGAAGTTCAATTTAATTTTTGAAATTCAAATTTAATAAAAATTACGATTGAAAACAATCAAAAA
>NZ_LWMU01000116.1 GCF_001639275.1 Methanobrevibacter oralis | reverse complement strand
AAAACTAACAAACAAAAAAGGAATAGCCACACTAAAAATCAAAAACCTAAAAAAAGGCAAATACAACATCTACACACAATACACCAAATCAAAAATAAAAAACACAATAACAATCAAATAAAAAAAAAAAAGATAAGGAACCACCAACACTTCCTTATTTTTTTAACTTTGCAGGATGGGACATGAAATTTTTTAATTTTTCATAGAATTTTTTTTTATTTTAAAAATTTTTTGCAATAATTTTATTTTTCAGTTGTTTCTATTGTTTATTTCGTTGTATATTCTCTTTTTAAGTTGTGTCCTATTGTGTATAGTTTAAAATCTATATTTACTTGTTTTAAGCCTGTTGTTGTGAATTTTGTTAGGTTTATGTTTTGTTTCATGTTTGCAAATGGTAGTTCCTGCTGTTTTTTTGAGCGTATTTTTGTAGATTTTATTGGGGGGCTTTTTGTGGTTTTCTATTTTTCTTTGCATTTTTATTTTTGAAATATTTTCCATAGTCAGTGATTATTCTGTATTGTTGTGTTTTTACTGTAATATTTTTGTACTGGGCAGTTTTTGCATTCTTTGGTCCAATGTGTGATTCTTGTTTTGTTTTTGTATTGGTATTCGCTTTTTTTTCTATAGTGGTTGACCAATTGGGGGGAAGATATAGGTCATCATTTCGTGATCATAGTTGATAATTAATCTTTGGAAAAATGGTTTTTCGGACAATTATTTACTATTTTTTTTTTCTTTTCTTGAGAGTTTTCGTGAGGATATGTAACCGTCAAGGTCCATGTTTTTCAAGATATTCTGTGTTTTTCATCTGTTGAGTATCCATTATCTGCACTTACTTGGTAATTAACAGGCATTTTCATCGTTATATTTCTGTTAAATTTGATTGTACTTGTTCCATTTAATGGAACAAGTTCGTAATGGTCTGTTGGATTGTATTGTTATGTATGATGCTAGGATTATTCTTTTATGTGAGTCTACAGCAATCTGTCCATTGTAATCCAAATTCCCCATTTTACCTTTTTTTTATTAATCATAAAAATCTTGAATCTGGATCATTTACACTTAATTACATCATTTTTTCCAGAATTCTTTAAGCTTTTCTTCGAGTGTTTCAAGCTTTTTTGTAAATTTTTTTTTCAGGATTTTTCCTCTGGATTGTTTTAAGAGGTTTTTTTTACTTGAAGCTCTCAATTTATCTTTGGTCTCCATCATTTTTAAGAGGATTTATTGATTTTCTCTTACTGTTTCTTGGAATTTTTCTTTGTTTGTTAATATGATTCAGGAACACTAATTTTTCCAGATTCATCGCCCAATTCCAAATATTCTTCTTGATCCAATTTATAATACTTTTCTTCCAAGTGTTCTTTTCATGATTATTTTTAATTGTTGTTCATTGGTTATTATTTTTTAAAGATGTTTTTACTTTAGTTCCATCTAAAACTTAAATGGCGGATTTTCTTCTTTTTCAAATCTTTAAAAGTTGTTTTAAAAGCTTCATCAATTAAATCAGGTATAATCCAATTTGAATCTTATAAAATTGTCCCTATAAACTGGCTTTTGCATGCCTGCTAAGTACATATAAGCAATATTCAGTTCTTGTTCTTCTATCAATTAGGAGAAGACAATCCACCATCAAATAACACTCATCAAAACCAATCCTAAGCAACATTTTCACGAGGATAAGCAGGTTCACCAGGCTTATCACGAAAAACTCCTTGTTAGCTTCGGAACAATCAATTTGATCAACCACATTTTTAATAAAATAACACGGATGACCTTCAGGAATCAAATTACTCAAGTCCATAGGCACCAACATAGTCTGATTAATAGTATCATCTTTTAAAACCATAAATAAAACAACCATAAATATTAATATTTATAATAAAAGATTGTACTTCATAGTATATAAAATTAAAGGAAAAAAAATAAGCGAAAAAAAAAATTTTAAAAATTAATGAGAATCATGTCCCATCCTGCCTCATAAAGAAAAAAAGAATTAATATAATTCTAGACAATACAAGGATTCACACAGCAAAAATGGTTCAAAAAGTTGCAGAAATATCAAATATAAATCTAATATATTTAAAACAATATTGTCCTGATTTAAGCCCCATTGAAAATGTTTAAAGAATGAATATTAATAAAAATATTTGAGAACAAATTCTATGAAATTATTAGAAAGAAAAATCATTTTATGAAAATTGGCATGATCTAAATAGTATAAAATTTTAGAGAAAAACTATAATAAAAAAGGTTAAAATAAGGAAGTGTTGGTGGTTCCTTATCTTTTTTTTTTATTTGATTGTTATTGTGTTTTTTATTTTTGATTTGGTGTATTGTGTGTAGATGTTGTATTTGCCTTTTTTTAGGTTTTTGATTTTTAGTGTGGCTATTCCTTTTTTGTTTGTTAGTTTT
>NZ_LWMU01000115.1 GCF_001639275.1 Methanobrevibacter oralis | reverse complement strand
ACATATTGACTCATTTCATTGTTTAACTCTTCTTTACTCATTTTATTAAATAGATTTATTTTTGATTTTCCAGACATAATATATTATTTGTCACTCATCTATAATAAAAGTTTAGTAAATAACTATATAATACATTATTATAGTTATGTTAGATTTTTTGTTTACTAATTTTAGTTTAAATTTATAATAAATTTCTAACATAATTGTTTGAAATAAGTTTAAAAATATGATTTTTGACTTAAAAAAGTGATTTTTTTTATAAAAAACTACTTTTTACATGTATTCAAAATTAAATAGAGGTGAAAAACACATGTTATATAAAAATATGAGTAAATTGTTGTTATTCATTATTTTGTTGATGTCTATATCAGTTGTATCTGCAGTTGATTATTCAACTGATGTAACTCAGGAAATGGGTTTTAATGATTTAGATGCAGTTTCATATTCTAATGATTTAAATGAAGTAATGGGTGATAGAGGTTCTGGTTCATTTACTGATTTACAAACGATTATTGATAATGCGCCTGCAGGATCTACTATAAATCTAGATAAGAATTATGTTTATAATAATGCAACAGATTCTAGTCCTATAAAAATTAATAAAAGAATATCTATAAATGGTAATAATTTCACACTAAATGGAAACAACCAATCAGGTATTTTAGAAATTAGTGGGTATAAACTTTCTAATGTTGTTTTAGATAATATAAATTTTATTAATGGATATTTAAAAGGAAGTAGTGGTGCAGCAATTCGTTCATTATCAGATGACATTGAAATTAAAAATTGTTACTTTGAAAACAACACTGCAACAAAAAATTATGGTGGTGCAATATATTTAAGATATGATCGTGGAATAATTTTTAACTGTTTATTTGTTAATAATACTGCAGATAGTGGTGGAGCTATATATATTTCAAGTAATGGGTTCACGATTAAAAATTCTACATTTAGAAAAAATAATGGAAAAAAAGAGGGTGGATCTGTTTATATATCTTCAAAAGATGTAATTTTGGAAGATTCTACTTTTACTGATAATAATGCTACAAATGGTGGAGCTATTTTTGTTTATACTCCAAATGCAACGATTTCAAATTCTTTTTTTGACAATAATTATGCGAAATATTTTGGTGGAGCTGTATATTACCAAGGAGATAAATGCACACTCAAAAATTCCTTTTTAAATAATAACAAAGCAGTTTATTATGGTGGTGCTGTCTTTTGGATGGGTGCTAATGGAACTATTTCAAATTCTTCTTTTAACAACAATACTGGAAAAAATTCTGGTGGTGCTGTTTATTGGGAGGGTGATAGTGGAATTATTTCAAATTCTTCTTTTAACAACAATACTGGAAAGGAATTTGGTGGTGCTGTTTATTGGATGGGTGATAATGGAACTATTTTAAATTCTTCTTTAAATAATAATAGAATTGATGTTAATAATTGTGGTGCTGTCTTTTGGAGAGGTGCTAATGGAACTATTTCAAATTCTTCTTTAAATAATAATTATGCTGATTATGGTGGTGGTGCTGTCTTTTGGATGGGTGCTAATGGAATTCTTTTAAATTCTTCTTTAAATAATAATTATGCTGATTATGGTGGTGGTGCTGTTTATTGGAATGGTGCTAATGGAATAATTAATAATTTTTATCTAAATAATAACACTGCTTCTCATGGTGGTGCTGTTTATTGGGATGGTGCTAATGGAATAATTAATGGTTCTTTTCTAATTAATAACAAAGCATATAATTTTTATGGTGGTGCTGTCTTTTGGATGGGTGATAATGGAATTCTTTTAAATTCTTCTTTTGACAGTAATACTGCCCAAGTTGATGGTGGTGCTCTTTATTGGATGGGTGATAATGGAATTCTTTTAAATTCTTCTTTTGACAGTAATACTGCCCAAGATGATGGTGGTGCTGTTTATTGGAATGGTGATAATGGTACTCTTTTAAATTCTTCTTTAAATAATAATTATGCTGATTATGGTGGTGGTGGTGCTGTTTATTGGAATGGTGCTAATGGAATAATTAATAATTTTTATCTAAATAATAACACTGCTTCTCATGGTGGTGCTGTTTATTGGGATGGTGCTAATGGAATAATTAATGGTTCTTTTCTAATTAATAACAAAGCATATAATTTTTATGGTGGTGCTGTCTTTTGGAGGGGTGCTAATGGAATTCTTTTAAATTCTTCTTTTGACAGTAATACTGCCCAAGTTGATGGTGGTGCTCTTTATTGGATGGGTGCTAATGGAATTCTTTTAAATTCTTCTTTTGACAGTAATACTGCCCAAGTTGATGGTGGTGCTGTTTATTGGAATGGTGATAATGGTACTCTTTTAAATTCTTCTTTTAATAATAATTCTGCGAAATATTATGGTAGTGCTGTTTATTGGGGTGATAGTAATGGTGAAATTCAAAATAGTTATTTTAATAAAAATAAGGCAAATTTTGCTGCTGCTCTTTTTGTTAGGGGTGATAGTGTTGTAGTTAGAAATGATACTTTTAGTGATAATTCTGCTTATAATGCTGGTGCTATTGTTTTTGGTTCTAATAATATTTTAGTTGATGATTGTCTTTTTATTCGTAATTCTGCTATTAAGTATGGTGGTGGGGCAATTGATGATTTTGGTATGGATTTAAAAAATAATACTATTTCTAATTCTGTTTTTAAAAAGAATTCTGCT